>JAOUMG010000305.1 GCA_029881635.1 Paracoccaceae bacterium
AGGTCAGCGACATCTGCGGGCGTTTCCACCAGCAATACCTCGCCATCCGGAAGCTGGCCCATGGTGCCCATGGTTTCCGGGTGCCCCGCATGACCGATCATGACCATTTGCAGGCCGTTCTGGTGATGCCGCTCAGCCTCGATATGAACCTTGGAGACTAAGGGACATGTGGCATCGACAAATACCATTTTCCGCGCCGCCGCCTCGGCGGGAACCGATTTCGGCACGCCGTGGGCGGAAAAAATCACGGGCCGGTCCGCCGGGCAATCCGACAGTTCTTCGACAAACACGGCCCCCTTGGCGCGCAGGCCATCCACGACATACTTATTGTGCACGATTTCATGGCGCACAAAGACCGGTTTGCCCCATTTTTCCAGCGCCATCTCAACGATTTTTATCGCCCGGTCGACACCCGCGCAAAATCCGCGCGGTGCCGCGAGGTAAAGCGTGAGGGCTGGCTTTGGCATATCGGATCCCGTTTTGTCGGCACCCGAGACCTAAGCCCCGCGACCGCAGGCGTCCAGCCCCCCGAATGCAAAAACCGGGGCGCCGTGGCCCCGGTTCTCAATTTCCTCAGATCACTTCCCGATCTCGGTTTCGTGTTCCCGCTCGGTTTGCGGGTCGCGGGGCGGCCGGCCGATCACGTCACGCAGCGCATCAAGTTCGATGAAGTTATCGGCCTGACGGCGCAGTTCGTCTGCGATCATTGGCGGTTGCGACCGGATGGTTGAAACCACGGAAACCCGGACACCCTGACGCTGCAGGCTTTCGATCAGCGGGCGAAAATCGCCATCGCCGGAAAACAGCACCATATGGTCGACATGCGGGGCAAGCTCCATGGCGTTAACCGCCAGTTCGATATCCATATTGCCTTTGACCTTACGGCGACCCATGCTGTCGGTATATTCCTTGGCTGGTTTGGTCACCATCGAATAACCGTTGTAATTCAGCCAGTCGACCAGAGGGCGAATAGGCGAATATTCGTCATTTTCCAGCAGGGCGGTATAGTAGAAAGCCCGCAGCAATTTGCCACGTCTTTCGAACTCTTGTCGCAGCAGCTTGTAGTCTATATCGAACCCGAGAGATTTGGCGGCTGCATAGAGGTTGGAGCCGTCAATGAACAGCGCGAGCCGTTCGTCTTTGTAGAACATCAATAGCTTCCTTCAAAAATAACTCTGCGAGAAGTTCATTTCTATGTTTGGGTGGACAAACTGAAATTTCCGCAGAAACAGGCGATCTGGTATAGAAAACTTGCCAATTATACAAGAAAACTCAGCAGAACGAAATTTGGCGCCGGCGGCAATCGGCTTGGGCGGAAATATTGCGTCGCCAGCAGGCGATCCGGCGGCCACGATTGCTGCCGCTCTTCGTGATCTTGCGGCAGATTTTCAGCTTGCGGGCATCTCCCGATTTTATCGCTCGGCCGCGTTTCCGGCAGGTTCGGGACCCGATTTTATCAATGCAGCAGCAATAGTTAACACCACCCGATCCGCCGCAGACCTGTTGGCCAGCCTCCACCGGATCGAAGCGAAATACGCCCGTGAAAGGCGCCAGCGTTGGGGCGCGCGGACACTTGACCTAGACCTGCTCTTGATGGGCGATGCCATCATCCCCGACCGGCAAACTCATGACCATTGGGTCAAACTGTTGCCGCAACGTCAAAAGTCCGACACACCCGAATCACTCGTCCTGCCCCACCCCAGGCTGCAAGACCGCGGATTCGTGCTGATTCCCCTTGCGGAAATCGCCCCGCATTGGTGCCATCCGGTGACCGGTCTTAGCGTGGCAGAGATGTGCGCAAGGTTGCCAGAGGCCGATAAAGACGGCATAACGCCCATTTGAAGGGGAATCGACGCTTGTCAAGCATGGATCAAGCGCATAAATAACGGTTTCCATACCTCCCAATTCGATTGGAGTTGCCAATGGCCCGCGTGACGGTCGAAGATTGCGTTGACAAAGTTCCGAACCGGTTCGAGCTCGTTATGCTTGCATCGCACCGGGCGCGTGAAATTACAGCCGGTTCATCGGTCACAGTCGATCGTGACAATGACAAGAACCCTGTCGTGAGCCTGCGCGAAATCGCCGACGAAACGCAGGCGGCTTCCGACCTGCGCGAACGCATGATTGAAAGCCATCAGACCCAGATCGAGGTTGATGAACCCGAAGAAGACGCAATGGCGCTTCTGATGGGTGCTGAAACCGATCGCCCGCAAGAAGATGACATGTCCGAAGAAAAGCTGCTGCGGGCGTTGATGGAAGCTCAGGGGCAGGGCTGACCCCAACAGCGCTAAGGCGAGCGGACCGGAATGATCGATGTTGATGATCTGATCGCGCTGGTCCGCAACTATAATCCACGGACAAACGCGAAACTCATTAAAGCGGCCTACGATTACGGCCAGCGGATGCATGAGGGACAAAAGCGCCATTCGGGCGAAGATTATTTTTCGCATCCTGCAGCCGTCGCGGCGATCCTGACCGAACAAAGACTGGATGACGCGACGATCATCACAGCGCTACTGCACGACACGATCGAAGACACCAAATCCACATACACCGAAGTCGCGCGCCAGTTTGGCGAAGAAATCGCCGAACTTGTCGATGGCGTCACCAAACTGACCAATCTGCAGCTTTCCTCGACAGAAACCCGACAGTCGGAAAATTTCCGCAAACTGTTCATGGCGATGTCCAAGGATTTGCGGGTCATTCTCGTCAAGCTGGCCGACCGGTTGCACAACATGCGAACGATCAAGGCGCTGCCGGATGAAAAGCAGGCGCGAAAAGCCCGTGAAACGATGGATATCTTTGCGCCACTTGCCGGGCGCATGGGTATGCAATGGATGCGCGAAGAGCTTGAAGACCTGTCCTTTAGGGTTCTGAACCCCGAGGCACGTTCCTCCATCATCCGCCGCTTCATCACCTTGCAGCGTGAAACCGGCGATGTGATCCACAAGATCACCGCCGATATTCGCACCGAACTTGAAAAGGCGGGGGTCGAGGCTGATGTCTTTGGCCGCGCCAAGAAACCCTACTCGATCTGGCGCAAGATGCAGGAAAAGCAGCTTGCCTTTTCGCGGTTGTCGGACATTTACGGGTTCCGGGTGATCTGCAGCAGCGAATCCGATTGTTACCGCATTCTGGGGGCGATCCATCAGCGCTGGCGCGCGGTGCCGGGGCGCTTCAAGGACTATATCAGCCAGCCCAAGTCGAACGGCTACCGCTCCATTCATACAACCGTTTCGGGCCGCGACGGCAAACGGGTCGAGGTACAGATCCGAACGCGCCAGATGCACGAAGTGGCCGAATCCGGTGTGGCGGCCCACTGGTCCTACCGCGATGGCGAACGTGCCAAAAACCCCTTTGCCGTCGATCCCGCCAAGTGGATCGAAACCCTGACGGAAAGGTTCGACAACGGCGAAGATCACGATGAGTTTCTCGAAAACGTAAAACTCGAAATGTACAGCGATCAGGTGTTCTGCTTCACCCCCAAGGGCGATGTCGTGCAATTGCCCAAAGGGGCGACCCCGATCGATCTGGCCTATTCGATCCACACCCGCATCGGCAATTCCTGCGTGGGTGCAAAGGTGGACGGCATAAGGGTGCCGCTCTGGACAAGGCTCAAGAACGGTCAATCGGTCGAGGTGATCACCGCCGCCGGCCAGCGTCCGCAAGCCACCTGGATCGATATCGTTACCACCGGCCGCGCCAAATCCGCGATCCGGCGATCCTTGCGCGAAGAAGACCGGGAGCGTTTCGTGAAACTCGGGCAGGAACTTGCCCGCGTGGCCTTCGAACATATCGGCCGCAAGGCGTCAGACAAGGCGTTGCGGATCGCGGCAAAGACGCTCGGCCTGCCAAATGAGACAGAAGTATTGGCGCGCCTCGGCAGTGCGGAACTGACCGCAAATGAAGTGATCGGCGCAATCTACCCGGAACTTGCAACCCAACCGGAAGACGTCGTTGATGCCCGCCATCCCGTCGTTGGCCTGACCGCAGATCAATCCTACCGGCGCGCCGATTGCTGCCAGGCGGTGCCGGGGGAACGTATCGTGGGTATCACCTATCGCGGGCAAGGGGTGATTGTGCATGCAATCGACTGCCCCGCATTGGCAGAATTCGAAGAACAACCGTCCCGCTGGGTGGATCTGCGCTGGCACTCGGGCGTCCACGCA
>JAOUMG010000306.1 GCA_029881635.1 Paracoccaceae bacterium
GCCACGTCGACAAGACGACGCGTCAGGTAGCCCGAGTTCGCGGTTTTAAGCGCGGTATCGGCCAGACCCTTTCGGGCGCCGTGGGTCGAGTTGAAATATTCAAGAACGGTCAGACCTTCCTTGAAGTTCGAGATGATCGGCGTCTCGATGATCTCGCCCGACGGCTTGGCCATCAGGCCGCGCATCCCGCCAAGCTGCTTCATCTGTGCAGGTGAACCCCGCGCACCGGAATGCGACATCATGTAGACGCTGTTCGGCTCTTTTTCGGCACCCGCGTCGTCTTTGCGGACGGCTGAAATTTCAGCCATCATGGCATTGGCGACGGCGTCAGAACATTTCGACCAGGCATCAACGACCTTGTTGTACTTTTCACCCTGGGTGATCAGACCGTCCATATACTGCTGTTCGAATTCCTTCACCTGATCGCGGACCTCGTTGACGATGGTCCACTTGCTGTCCGGGATAACCATGTCATCCTTGCCGAAGGAAATCCCCGCCTTGAATGCCTCACGGAAGCCAAGCCCCATGATCTGGTCACAAAAGATCACGCTCTCTTTCTGGCCGCAGTGGCGATAGACCGTGTCGATGACGTTCTGCACGTCCTTCTTGCGCAGAAGACGGTTCACCAGATCGAAGGGCGCCTTGGCATTCAGTGGCAAAAGCGCACCAAGCCGGACACGTCCCGGCGTGGTTTCAAAGCGCTTGGACACTTCGTTGCCTTCAGCGTCGATCTGTTTGATCCGGCACTGGATCTTGCTGTGCAGATTGACGATGCCGGCATCAAGCGCGTGGGTCACTTCATCTACGGATGAAAAGATCATGCCTTCGCCGATCATGCCTTCACGCGCCATAGACACGTAGTAGAGGCCCAGAACCATGTCCTGCGACGGCACGATAATCGGCGCACCGTTGGCGGGCGACAGAACGTTGTTCGTCGACATCATCAGGACGCGCGCCTCAAGCTGGGCTTCCAGCGAAAGGGGTACGTGGACGGCCATCTGGTCACCGTCAAAGTCGGCGTTGAAGGCCGAACAGACGAGCGGGTGCAGCTGGATCGCCTTACCTTCGATCAGGACCGGCTCAAATGCCTGGATGCCCAGACGGTGCAGCGTCGGCGCGCGGTTCAGCAGCACCGGATGTTCGCGGATAACCTCATCGAGGATATCCCAGACCTCCGGGCGCTCTTTTTCCACGAGCTTCTTGGCCTGCTTGACGGTCGAAGACAGGCCCTTGGCCTCAAGCCGCGAATAGATGAACGGCTTGAAGAGTTCGAGCGCCATCTTCTTCGGCAACCCGCACTGGTGCAGCTTCAGTTCCGGGCCGGTCACGATGACCGAACGGCCGGAGAAGTCGACGCGCTTGCCCAGAAGGTTCTGGCGGAACCGGCCCTGCTTGCCCTTCAGCATGTCGCTGAGCGACTTCAGCGGGCGCTTGTTGGCCCCGGTGATGACGCGGCCGCGACGGCCGTTGTCAAAGAGCGCATCGACCGATTCCTGCAGCATCCGCTTTTCGTTGCGGACGATGATGTCGGGCGCGCGCAGTTCGATCAGCCGCTTCAGACGGTTGTTCCGGTTGATGACCCGGCGATAGAGGTCGTTGAGGTCCGAGGTGGCAAAACGGCCACCATCGAGCGGCACCAGCGGGCGCAGTTCCGGCGGGATGACCGGAACGACGGTCAGCACCATCCATTCCGGGCGGTTGCCGGATTCGAGGAAGCTTTCGACGATTTTCAGCCGCTTGATGATCTTTTTCGGCTTCAACTCGCCGGTTGCTTCCTTCAGCTCTTCACGAAGCTGGTCGGCGGTCGCCTCCAGATCGATCTGGCTCAGCATTTCACGGATCGCTTCAGCGCCGATATTGGCGGTGAAGGCGTCGGCGCCATACTGGTCCTGCGCATCAAGGTAATCTTCTTCGTTCATCAACTGGCCATAGGTCAGATCCGTCAGGCCGGGTTCGATGACGACATAGTTTTCGAAATAGAGAATGCGCTCCAGATCCCGCAGGGTCATGTCGAGCATGAGACCGATACGGCTGGGCAGCGACTTCAAGAACCAGATATGGGCGACGGGGGCGGCCAGTTCGATGTGGCCCATCCGTTCGCGCCGCACCTTCTGGAGCGTCACTTCGACACCGCATTTTTCGCAGACGACGCCGCGATACTTCATGCGCTTGTATTTGCCGCACAGGCATTCGTAGTCTTTGATCGGTCCGAAGATACGGGCACAGAAAAGGCCATCACGCTCGGGCTTGAATGTCCGGTAGTTGATGGTTTCGGGTTTCTTGATTTCACCGTAGGACCACGACAGAATCCGCTCGGGCGAGGCCAGAGAGATCTTGATCTCGTCGAATTGCTTCGGCGGGGTCAGCGGGTTGAACGGGTTGGTGCTAAGTTCCTGGTTCATTTTCAAATCCTTGAATTCGGGCGGGAAGGCGGCGGCGGGCTGAAACCCGCCCTACGCGTCGGCGCAGGGCAGGTCTAAAGCACCGTTATTCCGTCTCCTCCGCATCCAGGAGTTCCATGTTGAGGCCGAGGCCCCGCACTTCCTTGACGAGAACGTTGAACGATTCCGGCACACCGGCTTCAAAGTTGTCCTCGCCCTTGACGATGCTTTCATAGACCTTGGTCCGGCCCGCCACGTCATCCGACTTGACGGTAAGCATCTCTTGCAGGGTGTAGGCCGCGCCGTAGGCTTCCAGCGCCCAGACCTCCATTTCCCCGAAACGCTGGCCGCCGAACTGGGCTTTACCGCCCAGAGGCTGCTGCGTGACAAGGCTGTAAGGCCCGGTTGACCGCGCGTGGATCTTGTCATCGACCAGGTGGTGAAGCTTCAACAGATACTTCACTCCCACGGTGACCTTGCGCGCGAACTGTTCGCCCGTACGGCCATCGTACAGATCCGACTGACCCGAGGTATCAAAGCCTGCGCGTGTCAGCGCATCGTTGACATCGGCCTCTTTCGCGCCGTCAAAGACCGGCGTTGCGATCGGCACACCCTTGCGGACGACACCAGCGCTTTCGATCAGATGTTCATCATCCATACCGGCAAAGGCGTCGTCATAGACTTCGTCGCCATACCCGATACGAAGCGCGTCACGAACCGGCGTCATGTCACCGTTGCGGCGATAATCCTGCAAGGCATCGTCGATCTTGAGGCCCAAGGCCCGGGCAGCCCAACCCATATGGGTTTCGAGAATCTGCCCGACGTTCATACGGGACGGAACACCCAAGGGGTTCAGAACCATATCAACCGGCGTACCGTCACCTAGGAACGGCATGTCTTCCATCGGAACGACTTTGGACACAACACCCTTGTTGCCGTGACGCCCGGCCATCTTGTCGCCCGGCTGCAGCTTGCGCTTCACCGCGACGAAGACCTTGACCATCTTCATCACACCCGGCGGAAGGTCGTCGCCACGGCGGACCTTCTCGACCTTGTCCTCGAAGCGATGCTCAAGCGTGCGCTTTTGCGCCTCGAACTGGGCGTTCAAGGCTTCGACGTTCTGGGCGTCTTTTTCATTGCCCAGAGCAAGCTGCCACCACTGGCCGTGGCTGAGCGATTCGAGCAGCTCTTCGTCGATCTTGGCATTCGGCTTGATGCCTTTCGGCCCCTTTACCGCAACCTTGCCGAGGATCATGGACTTCAGGCGCGCATAGATGTTGCGCTCCAAAATCGCCTGTTCGTCGTCGCGGTCACGGGCCAGACGTTCGACTTCTTCACGCTCGATCTGCAGCGCGCGTTCGTCTTTGTCGACGCCGTGGCGGTTGAATACCCGCACTTCCACGACCGTACCGAAGTCACCCGGCGGCAGCCGCAGCGAGGTGTCGCGCACGTCCGAGGCCTTTTCGCCGAAGATGGCGCGCAGAAGCTTTTCTTCCGGCGTCATCGGGCTTTCGCCCTTCGGTGTGATCTTGCCCACGAGGATATCGGCCGGCCCAACTTCGGCGCCGATATAGACGATGCCCGCCTCGTCGAGGTTGCGGAGCGCCTCCTCGCCGACGTTCGGGATATCGCGGGTGATTTCCTCGGGCCCGAGCTTTGTGTCACGGGCGGCTACTTCGTATTCCTCGATATGGATCGAGGTGAAGACGTCATCCTTGACGATACGCTCGGAAATCAGGATCGAGTCTTCGTAGTTGTAGCCGTTCCACGGCATGAAGGCGACGATG
>JAOUMG010000307.1 GCA_029881635.1 Paracoccaceae bacterium
GAAGGACATGGTCGCAGCAGGCGTGGCCGAACTGGACGCCGCGGCACAGGCTGCGGGCCATGCCAGTTACCTTGCCATGGGCTGGGAAGAAGACCGGGTGAAGATCCTGCAGGCGATGGAAGACAGCGCCTTTTTCCAAACCGTACGCGGCGGGCTCGTGACCGGGCTCTACAATCAAAAAGCCGTCTGGCCGATCTTTGGTTACGAGGGCGAGTCGTTCTCTCAAGGCGGCTACATTGATCGCGGCTTTGACGACATCAACTGGCTTTAAGGGAGGGCGGCATCATGTCAGCACCATTCGATCTGAACGACGATAATGTCGTCGTCATCATCGGGACCGGCGCCGGTGGCGGGGTTCTTGCCAATGAACTGGCCCAAAAGGGCGTCAGCGTCGTGGCGTTGGAAGCAGGCGGGCGCTATCTGCCCGAAGATTACGTAAACGACGAATGGGAAAGCTTCGGGCAACTGGCCTGGCTTGATCCGCGCACAACGTCGGGTGACTGGCGTGTGGCCAAGGATTTTTCCGGGCTTCCTGCCTGGATCGTCAAGGCCGTAGGCGGCACAACCACCCATTGGGCCGGTGCGTCACTTCGCATTCAGGACCACGAATTCCGCGCCAAAACGACTTATGGCGATGTTGCCGGGGCAAGCCTACTTGACTGGCCCATCACGCTGGCCGATCTCGAACCTTATTACGAAAAGGCCGAGACCAAGCTGGGTGTCACCCGTACCGGTGACAGGGCCGGACTACCGGGCAACAACAACTACAAGGTCTTTGAAGCGGGCGCCAAGGCGCTTGGCTATTCCGAGGTGCATACCGGGCGCATGGCCATCAACTCTGCTGACTATGATGGCCGTTTGGCCTGTCAGCAAACCGGGTTTTGCTTTCAGGGCTGCAAATGGGGTGCCAAATGGTCGGCGGCCTATACGGACATCCCGGCGGGCGAAGCCACCGGCAACCTCGAAGTGCGCGAACGCGCCCATGTGGCCCGTATCTTGCACGATGACAGCGGCAAGGTGACCGGCGTCGAATATTTCGACAAGGACGGCAATCTGCAGATGCAAAAGGCGCGCGTTGTCTGCGTGGCGGGCAACTCTTTCGAAAGCCCGCGTCTTTTGCTCAACTCCGCCTCGTCGATGTTCCCCGACGGGTTGGGCAATTCATCGGGCATGGTCGGCAAAAACTACATGCGCCACATGACCGGATCGGTCTATGCGGTTTTCGACAAACCGGTGAAGATGTGGCGCGGCACGACCATGGCCGGCATCATCCAGGACGAGGCGCGCCATGATCCGTCGCGCGGTTTCGTTGGCGGGTATGAGCTGGAAACACTCGCGCTGGGCCTGCCGTTCATGGCGGCCTTCCTGAACCCCGGTGGTTGGGGGCGCTCCTTTACCACGGCGCTCGACAGCTATGAAAACATGGCCGGGATGTGGATTGTTGGCGAAGATATGCCACAAGAAAGCAATCGGGTTACCTTGTCGGAGACCAAAGATCAGTTTGGCCTGCCGGTGGCCAATGTCCATTTCTCTGATCACCCCAACGATATCGCCATGCGCGACCACGCCTATAAGCAGGGTGCGGCTGTGTATGATGCGGTGGGGGCGACGCGGACATTCCCGACGCCGCCATACCCATCAACGCATAACCTCGGCACCAACCGGATGTCGGAAAATGCGCAGGAAGGGGTGGTCAACAAATGGGGCCAGAGCCACGACATCGCCAACCTGTTCGTGTCCGACGGAAGCCAGTTCACCACAGGTGCGGCTGAAAACCCGACCCTGACAATCGTGGCACTCGCGATCCGGCAGGCAGACCATATCGCTTCGGAACTGTCGGCAGGCAATATCTGACACTGGGTTCAGAAACAGGCGGGGTCGATAAAGACCCCGCCACAAGACAAAAAGGGAGGATACCATGAAGAAATTTCTGACCGTGACCGCCACTGCGGCACTGATGACCAGCGCGGCATTTGCGCAAGGGGCACTGCCCGACAATCTGGCCAAGCTGGGCGCGTTCAAGACCACTGGCGTCACCGAATTCACCGTTGTTGAGCAAGGCGGCGATTATGCTGAGGCGATCAAGAACACGCTGAAAGAAATTTCGCTTCCCGACGGCTTCAAAATTGAACTTTATGCCATCGTGCCGGACGCGCGCCACATGGCCGTTGGTCCACAAGGCATCGTCACCTTCGTCGGCACCCGCAAAACCGAAGTCTGGGCAGTGACCGACCGCAACAAGGACCGCGTCGCCGATGAGGTGAAGAACTTCGCGCCCTCGCTGCCCAAGGCAATTCCGAACGGCCCCTGCTTCACCGATGACGGCTTCCTGATCATCGCCGAACAGAACCGTGTGCTGCTCTATCCGGCGGCGGAATTCTTCTATGAAAGCCCCGACGTGGTGGCGGTTCCGATCGTTCCGGGCGGCACGCTGATCCCGGTCGAAGAGGAAAGCTACAACCACACCGCACGGGTCTGCGACATCGGCCCTGACGGCAAACTCTATATCTCGCTCGGACAGCCGTTCAACGTGGCGCCTGCCGAAAAGCTTGACCTCTACAGCAAGGTCGGCATTGGCGGCATCATCCGCATGAACACTGACGGCTCGGACCGCGAGGTCTATACCTACGGCGTGCGCAACTCGGTCGGTCATGATCACCATCCGGTCACCGGAGAGCTGTGGTTCACCGACAACCAGGTCGACGGCATGGGCGATGATATCCCGCCGGGCGAACTGAACCGCCAGACGGCGGCGGGCCAGCATTTCGGCCATCCCTGGTTCGGTGGCGGCACCACGCGCACGAACGAGTACAAGGCCGAGGAGCCGCCCGCGGATATCGTGCATCCGGCTGTGGAAACGATTGCCCATGCGGCCGATCTGGGCATGCATTTCTACACCGGCAACATGTTCCCGGCGAAGTATCAGAACGCCATCTTCTCGGCCCAGCACGGGTCTTGGAACCGCACGACTCCGGTCGGCGCGCGGGTGATGGTGACCTTCATCGACGGCGAGGGTAATGCCACGATGGAGCCCTTCGCCGAAGGCTGGATCGACGCGAATGGCGAATATCTGGGCCGGCCCGTCGATGTGACACAGCTGCGCGACGGCTCGCTGCTGGTTTCCGACGATCTGGCAGGTGCCCTTTATCGGATCAGCTACGGCGAATGAGGTCGGTCGACTCCTTATTCGTCCTGGCCCTCGGCGCAAGTGTCTGCGCCGGGGGTTTCTCCGCTCAGGGGCAAACTGTCGGTGACCCGGCAGCCGGCAAGGCGCTTGCCGGTCAATGTCGCACCTGCCACGGTCTTGATGGCTTTGCGAAAATCCCGATTGCCCCGCATATCGGCGGGGAGCCAGCCGCCTATATTTCCGCCCAGTTGACAGCCTTCCGCGGCGGCACGCGGACACATGAAATGATGACTGTCGTGGCCAAAACGCTGACTGACCAGCAAATTGCCGACCTTGCCGCATGGTATTCGGGCCACAAGGCAATAGCCGACCTCGCCTCCAACCCGGACGACGCACCGGAACTTTGTTCCGGCTGTCACGGTGCCGACGGGATCGGGCTGGCCGAAGACGTGCCGAACCTCGCCGGTGAAACCAGCATCTACATCGACACCCAGCTCAAGGCGTTCCGGCTGGGCAAGCGGACGCATGAGGTGATGTCGGTTGTTGCGGCGGAAATGACCGACGATGAGATTCGCGCTGCGGCAGATTGGTATGCGGCGATAAAACTGACCATCGAGTCTCAATGAAAATGGCGCAACTCGTTTTCAACCTTGCAAAGCGATCCGCCCTCTCGTAAACGAACGGTCGGCCATAGGGGTTTAGCTCAGTTGGTAGAGCATCGGTCTCCAAAACCGAGGGTCGTGGGTTCGAGTCCCCCAACCCCTGCCAGGCCGTTCCGGATATTGTGACGATGAGATACGCCTTGCGGGCTTTGGCAGGCCGTCGGCGTATCAGAATAGACGCACCCCCATGTTTGAGCTAAAAACAAACCCTGCCACTCACTCTCTACCGCCCGGAATGTCGGGCGGTCGCCTCAGGCTGCAAATGTTACTGTTTGATCGGAATCAGATGGATGACTGTATGGATAGGGCACAACCGAACTGAACGCCGATGGCAATGGGTCCGGGCAATGGCGGTACTTTGG
>JAOUMG010000308.1 GCA_029881635.1 Paracoccaceae bacterium
CCTGCGGTACGCCAAGCCTGCCTATTTATCTCGAATCTAGCAACCCCCGCAACCTGACCACCTATCAGCGCGAGGGTTTCGAACTGCTCGCCAAGGTACAGCTACCGGGTACCCCGCCCCGCTTTCCGATGCTTCGTAAGGCGCAGTACGAGCCAGGGTAGTCTGGATCAGGCCAAGATATTCGTCCAACCTTGGCCAGCGATCATCAACTGGTATCTATACCGGGGCAGAGCGCAGGTTTTTCAGCGCCACGCCCAAATCTATCGTTCCATCATACAAGGCGCGCCCGGATATGGCCCCGGCGATGACACCTGTATCGCGCAATGCGATGAGGTCTAAGAGCGATGCCACCCCACCCGAAGCGATGACGGGGATCCGGACCGCGCGTGCAAGTGCCTCGGTCGCGGTGATGTTCGGCCCCTTCATCGCACCGTCGCGTAGGATGTCGGTATAGATGATCGCGGCCACACCCGCGTCTTCGAAGCTTTTGGCCAGATCTGTGACCATGATATCGGTTTCCTCGGCCCAACCCTTGGTGGCCACACGGCCATTTCGCGCGTCGATGCCGACGGCTACCTGACCGGGGAAGGCGCGGGCGGCGTCGCGCACGAGCGCCGGGTTTTCAACGGCGACTGTTCCCAGGATCACGCGGGCAAGCCCCTTGGAAAGCCACATCTCGATTGTGGCCATGTCGCGGATACCACCGCCGAGTTGGGCGGGGACGGACACGCAGGCGAGGATTGCCTCAACCGCTACGGCATTGACCGGGGATCCGGCAAAGGCGCCGTTCAGGTCCACCAGATGCAGCCATTCGCAGCCAGCAGCCTCGAAGCTGGCCGCTTGGGCGGCTGGATCGTCGCCAAAGACGGTGGCCTTGTCCATTTCGCCGTGCAAAAGCCGGACGCATTGCCCGTCTTTCAAGTCGATGGCTGGGTAAAGGATCATGGCTTGCTCCGGCTCTGTATTCGGGTGCGTCATGCCATAAGCAGGAAGCCTCTGCAACGCGACGTCATGCTGGACGGGTGGGGGGTGATTCTGGGATGATAGGGCGGTTAATGTCAGGGAGGCTGATGTCATGAGATCCATCCTTATCGCTGCGGCGGTCTTTTTTGCAGCGGGCTCCGCAATGGCCGACCCGGTTGAAGGGTTGTGGAAAACCAAGCCCGACGACAATGGAAATTTTGGCCATGTCCAGATTGCCCCTTGTGGCGCCAAGATCTGCGGTGTGCTGGTAAAAGCCTTCGACAGTTCTGGGGTCGAGACGCCGTCGGACAATATCGGCAAGCAGATAGTGTGGGACATGTCATCAACGGGTGACGGCGCCTATAGCGGCGGCAAGGTCTGGGCGCCCGATCGTAACAAGACCTACAAGGCTAAAATGCAGCTCTCAGGCGACATGCTGGCTGTGTCCGGTTGTGTGCTTGGCGGCGCCATCTGCCGGGCCTCCGACTGGAACCGGGTCAAGTAACCTGAAAACCGGTTCGGTGCGGCAGCGTGTCGCATTCTACCCGTCTGGCAGCATGGAAGCCTATTTCCCATCTTGAGTGAGAAGAGGGAAACCTATCCCTTGCGACGAAAGGTTCGGCGATGGTCAAGCTGTCGCTTTCATTTTCCATTGTCACATGCGTCGCGTTGATATTCGGCGCTGCGGTGAAAGCCGACCCGATATTAGGGACGTGGCAGGTTGAACCGGATCACAAAGGTCAGATAGGCCAAGTGGTCATCCGTTCTTGTTCGGAGGCCTTTTGCGGCCGGGTGGTTCACGTCGTCGATAAAACCGGCAGATCGGTGGTGACCCGCAGTATGGGCCGGGATCTGTTCTGGGGATTGCGGGCGGCAGGAAACGGAAGCTATGGCGGCGGTCGTGTCTGGGTACCGCTCTATGATAAGGTTTATGCGGCGAAAGCCCGGCTGAATGGGAACCGTTTGCGGGTTCTGGGCTGTCTGGGTCCGGTTTGCGATGGTCAAACCTGGATCAGGGTGAAGTAGGAACCGGAACGCGACCTGGTTGGGGCGGCTGTTTCGCTACTAGCCGAATACCGACCAGCCGGTTCTGCGGGCGAGGCGTTCGACGGCTTCGGTTCCCAGTTTCGAATTGCCCTGGGCGTTCAGGCCCGGTGACCATACGGCGATTGAGGCCCGGCCGGGGGCGATGACCAGTATTCCGCCACCAACGCCAGATTTCCCCGGCAATCCAACGCGAAAGGCAAAATCGCCCGATCCGTCGTAATGGCCGCAAGTCATCATTAACGCGTTGATGCGCCGAACCCGTTCACGCGACACCAGCCGCGGCATATCGGGTGCGTTCATCAGGAACCGCCCGGCAAGGGCAAGCTGTTCGGTGGTCATCTCGACCGCGCATTGATGGAAATAGGCGCCAAGCGTCAGCTCCGGTGGGTTGAGCAGATTGCCATGGGCGCGCATGAAATGAGCCAGCGCAAAGTTGCGATGCCCGGTTTCGGTTTCGGACCGCGCAACGTTTTCATTGATATGAATGGCGTCATCGCCAGCGGCCGTGCGAATGAAAAGCAACAATTCACCCAGCATTTCGCGCGGCGCGTGGCCTGCCAGAATCGCATCGGTGACAACGATTGCCCCGGCATTGACGAAGGGATTTCGCGGGATGCCCTGTTCGTGTTCAAGCTGAAGAATCGAATTGAAGGCCAGCCCGGAAGGTTCACGTCCGACACGGTCCCAAAGCCGGTCCCCAAGCCTGCCAAGTGCGAGCGCCAACGTGAAAACCTTGGAGACCGACTGGATCGAAAAGGGCAGGGATGCGTCGCCTGTGGAAAACTGCTGGCCGTTTGCAAGCACCACGGACATGGCAAAATGGGCAGGGTTCACCGTTGCCAGTTCAGGGATGTAATCGGCGACCTTGCCGCGATCCTCATTTGCAGACTGGTCGCTGTCAATCTCGTCGAGGATGGCTGCGATGTCAGGGTCGGTCATGGGCGCCAGGCAAGGAAGTTCGCGATCAGGCGCAGGCCGGCCTTTTGGCTTTTCTCCGGGTGAAACTGCGTGCCGATCAGATTGTCGCGCCCGACGATGGCGGTGATATCGCCGCCATAATCGACATGGGCAAGGCGGTGGTCGGGGTTGGCCACTTGGAAATGATAGGAATGGACGAAATAGGCATGCTGGCCTGTCTCGATACCGTCAAGAACCGGGTGAGGGTGATCGATAATGAGATCGTTCCAGCCCATATGGGGCACTTTCAGACTGGAATCTTCAGGTCTGATCCTGGTTACATCCCCGCCAATCCAGCCGAACCCGGCGGTTTCACTGAATTCCAGCCCCCGCGTGGCCATCATCTGCATGCCGATACATATGCCCAGAAAGGGGCGGGCGCGGGTTGTGACGGCTTCGTCAATGGCGTCAAAAAGCCCGTCAAAACGGTCCAATGCGGCGCGGCAGGCCGGAAAGGCGCCGTCACCGGGCAACACGATGCGATCCGCGCGCGCCACGTCTTCGGGACGGGACGAGACGATGACCTTGCCTGCCCCGCCGTCCACCGCCATGCGCTGGAACGCTTTTTCCGCAGAATGCAGATTGCCTGAGTCGTAATCGACCAGAACGGTCAGGCTCACAGTGCCCCCTTGGTCGACGGCAAAGCACCGTCGGCGCGTGGATCAAGCTCGACCGCCATGCGAAGCGCCCGTGCGACGGATTTGAAGGCTGCCTCAGCAATATGATGGCTGTTCAACCCGTGGAGGCGGTCAACATGCAGCGTGATGCCGCCATGGGTGCTGAGGGCCTGAAAGAATTCCCGCACCAGTTCGGTATCAAAGCTGCCGATCTTGCCGGTTGGAAACGCGACATTCCAGACCAGATAGGATCGGGCGGAAAGGTCCAGCGCCGTGGCGATCTGAGCATCGTCCATGGCCAGATTGAAATGCCCGTAACGGCGAATGCCGCGCTTGTCTCCAAGCGCTTTGGTCAGCGCCTGCCCCAGTGCGATGCCGCAATCCTCGACGGTGTGATGGTCGTCGATATGCAGATCACCCGTGGCGCTGATGGCAAGGTCGATCATCGAGTGACGCGCCAATTGGTCGAGCATGTGATCAAAGAACCCTATACCGGTTTTGTTGGCATAGCGGCCTGTACCGTCGAGGTTGATCTCGACCGAGATGTCCGTCTCGGC
>JAOUMG010000309.1 GCA_029881635.1 Paracoccaceae bacterium
CTTTGTTGGCGCTGATTGCTTTGCTGGTTCTGGGCGGTGACGTGATCCGGGGCTTTGTCTTTGCCATGACCTGGGGTGTGATCGTCGGTACCTATTCATCGGTTTATGTGGCCAAGAACGTGGTGCTCTACCTTGGTGTGAAGCGCGACTGGGGCAAGAAAGACGATACGCCCGCCGGCACGCAATTCGCGACCGGCGGCAAGTGACGGCGGGGCGATGGCGCGTCTGACGGAGATTGAATTTGGCGAGATGCGCCCGATCGATGGCTACGGGCCGGGGTTTTTCCGGGTGGGCGGCGAACGGATCGATGGTGCGGTTATCGTAACCCCAACGAGCGTCAAGGGATGGGACGGCTATGAAGCTACCGCGCCGCTTCTGGCACTGCGGGACGCTATCGACGTTTTGTTCATCGGTACGGGCAAGACCATCACCCACCTGCCAAAGGATTTTCGGACGTGCCTTGAAGCGGCAGGTTTGGGCGTGGAAGCGATGGACAGTCCGGCGGCGGCGCGCACCTATAATGTGCTTTTGTCCGAAGGCCGCAGGATTGCCGCGGCACTGCTGCCGGTCGATTGACCCCTTTGCCCGCAGCCCCTGATAGGCTACGCCCATGGCCAGAATGCTGGAACTGACCGACATATCCGTGGCCCGCGGCGGCGTGCCAGTGCTGCAGGGCGTGACATGTGCGCTTGGCGCCGGTCAGGCGCTGATCCTTACCGGGCCCAATGGCGTTGGCAAGACCACGCTTTTGCGGGCGGTTGCCGGGCTGCAGCCGGTTCTGGCCGGGCAGATGACGCGCCCGTCCGAAGGTGTGGCCTACGCAGCCCATGCGGACGCCTTGAAACCAACGCTAAGCGTGGCAGAGAACCTGTCCTTCTGGGCCGAGATCTTCGGCACCCGCGACATCGCCCCGGCACTGTCGGCCATGGGGCTGGAGGGGCTGAGGCACCGGGCAGCCCAGAATCTGTCGGCGGGACAGAAACGGCGGCTGGGATTGGCGCGATTGCTGGTGACGGGGCGCAAGCTCTGGCTGCTTGATGAACCGACCGTTTCGCTTGATGCCGCCGCTGTGGCGCTATTCGGCGCGGTTATCCGCGCTCATCTTACCGACGGTGGGGCGGCGCTGATGGCCAGCCACATTGATATCGGGCTGAGCGAGGCATCGACGCTCGACCTTTCCCTATTCCGCGCCGCGCCCGGCGGCACAGATGCCTTTGACGAGGCCTTTGCATGAACGTTTGTGGTTGCGATTTGGCCAAGAAATGCCGGTGGCCTGCGGATAGGGTCCGCGTCGGGCAGACCCGGAAAGGCGGCGCGACATGATCGCCCTTCTTCTGCGCGACCTCAGGCTGGCGACACGGGCAGGCGGCGGCTTCGGCCTCAGCCTGGCATTCTTCCTGATTGTCACCGTGCTGGTGCCATTTGGTGTCGGACCCGAAGGCGGTACGCTGGCGCGGATCGCACCGGGCATCCTTTGGGTGGGCGCGCTTTTGGCCAGCCTTCTGTCGCTCGACCGGATCTTTGCGCTGGATCATGAGGATGGATCCCTCGACATTCTGGTCACCGCCCCGATTCCGCTGGAAGGCGCAGTATTGGTCAAGGCGGCGGCACATTGGCTGGTGACGGGGTTACCGTTGACGCTTGCGGCACCGGTACTGGCGGTCCTGCTGCACCTGCCCGGCCCGGGGTTTTTCTGGATGACGGTGTCATTGGCCCTAGGCACCCCCGCACTGTCGGTCATCGGTACCTTTGGCGCTGCGCTGACGGTTGGATTGAAGCGGGGTGGGCTGCTTTTGTCGTTGCTGGTCCTGCCGCTATATATCCCCACGCTGATCTTCGGGGCCGATTGTGCAAGGCGCGGAGCGGAAGGGCTGACGGCGGGCACGCCGTTGCTGATGCTGGCGGGGATCACGCTCGGGGCGCTGGCAATCCTGCCTTTCGCGGCGGCTGCGGCAATCCGCGCCAATCTGCGTTAGCAAATGACGTGCTATTGAGTTGAGAGCGGTAACGGAAACGGTTAGCTAGCGGCCATGTCGATCTGGGAATATGCCAATCCGAAGAAATTCATGCAGACATCTGCATGGGTGCTGCCATGGGTGACGGGCCTTGCCTTTGTGACGCTGGTGCTGGGCCTGACTTGGGGATTTTTCTTTACCGGGGATGATTACCGGCAGGGATCGACGGTCAAGATCATCTTCATTCATGTGCCCGCTGCCCTGATGGCGATCAATGCCTGGCTGATGATGCTGGTCTGTTCGCTGATCTGGCTGATCCGTCGGCATCACGTGTCCGCCCTTGCGGCCAAGGCGGCCGCACCGGTTGGGGTCACGATGACGCTGATCGCGCTTTTTACCGGGGCGATCTGGGGGCAGCCGATGTGGGGCACCTGGTGGGCCTGGGACCCGAGGCTGACCTCTTTCCTGATCCTGTTTCTTTTCTACCTCGGTTATATTGCGCTTTGGGAGGCGATCGAGGACCCCGATACGGCGGCAGACCTGACCTCGGTTCTCTGCCTTGTCGGATCGGTCTTTGCGCTGCTGAGCCGCTATGCGGTCAATTTCTGGAATCAGGGCCTGCATCAAGGTGCCTCGTTGTCGCTGGCGCCGGGGGAGCGGATGGCGATGACCTTTAAGCTGCCACTTTATGTGGCCATGACGGGCTTTGTTTTGTTGTTCGTGGCGCTGGTGCTGATCCGCACCCGGACTGAAATTCGCGCCCGCCGCCTGCGGGCGTTGGAAGCGCGGGGGCGGATGGGCTGATGGTGGAACTGGGTAAATATGCGGGCACGGTGCTGGGGGCCTACGGCGTGGCGCTGGGGCTGATCCTGGGCCTTGTCTGGCTGACCTTGTGGCAGGGCAAGAGGATGCGCCGCCGACTGGAAGCGACAGAGCGCGAGTTGGGTATCGATGGCTAAGATACCGCCCCTGATGCTGGCGCCGCCATTGCTATTCATCGCCATTGCCGTGATGTTCGCCATTGGCATGACCCGCGACGACCCAGAAGACCTGCCGTCGGTCTTTATCGGCCAGCAGGCGCCGGCCGTGACAGGCGAAGCGCTGCCAGGCGTGCCGCAACTGACAGACGATGACCTGCGAACAGGGCAGGTCACGATAGTCAATTTCTGGGCCAGCTGGTGCCCGCCCTGCCGGGCCGAACATCCGACCCTGATGGCGCTGTCGGCGCAAGGATACCATGTGGTTGGCGTCGACATGCTGGACAAGGCCGAGAACGCACAGGCTTTTCTGGCCGAAGGCGGCAACCCTTTCGCGGCCATCGCCTTTGATCCCAAGGGGAAAATGCGCATTGACTGGGGGGTTACCGCACCGCCCGAGACGTTCATTCTGCGCGGAGACGGCACTGTGGCCTATAAGTTCATCGGGCCGCTGGTGGGCAGCGATTATGAACAGAGGTTCTTGCCAGAACTGGAAAAAGCCGCCGCAGAGTAGCTGCTCTCCGCGGCGGCGTACTGTCAACTCCCCCGAGTCGCAGCGATCAGTATCCCAAAGCCTATGACTTCGATCCAAGGCATGCTGGGGTAAAGCGGTATCATTCGTAGCAGTCTTTTCATGCAGGTTTGATAGCTATTCGCCGGTGATGCGCCAACCGCCCAAATGCTGCCGTGCGCCAAATCGCAACAAAATAGGGGCTTCTGAAAAAGCCCTGGTATAGCCCTAATAGCCCATGAGGCGACAAGCCGGGCGGATCGGCAAGATCATTGCCAGATCGGGGTTAATCAGGGCGCCAAAGGTGGAGCCAGCCCGGGAATCGGCGAAGGTCGGGTGCTTTTGCCTGTCGCGCTGCGGATTGCGGGTGCCACAGGCAAAAGCCTTTTTTTGCGCCGATCAGCCTGCCTTGGCCAGATTGCGCAGCACATAGTGCAGCACGCCGCCATGCTCGACATATTCAACTTCGATCTCGGTATCGATGCGGCATTTGATCTGGATCGTTTTGTGGGTGCCATCGGCATAGGTGATCGTACAAGGTACCAGTGACAGCGGTTTCAGATCGCCTTCAAGCCCGGTAATGGAAATCATCTCATCACCCTTGAGCTTCAGTGATTTGCGGGTATCACCACCGGTGAACTCGAACGGGATGACGCCCATGCCGACAAGGTTC
>JAOUMG010000310.1 GCA_029881635.1 Paracoccaceae bacterium
GACGGTGGTCATCTTCCAACCGGCTGAAGAAGGCGGCGGCGGCGGGCGGGAAATGTGCCAGGACGGGATGATGGACCGTTTCGGCATTCAGGAAGTCTACGGCATGCACAACTGGCCGGGTATGCCCGTAGGCAGCTTTCATATCCGTTCAGGCGGGTTTTTCGCCTCAACCGACAATTTCGAGATAGAGGTTGAAGGGCTGGGGGGACATGCCGCCAAGCCGCATGAATGTATCGATACGGTATTGGTGGCCAGCCAGATCGTGGTATCTTTGCAGTCCATAGCCAGCCGCAATGTCGACCCCACGGCGCAAGTTGTGGTATCGGTTACCAGCTTTGAAACCGATACCAAGGCGTTCAATGTGATCCCGCAAAAACTGCTGCTGCGCGGAACGGTGCGGACGCTCGACAAGGATGTGCGCGCACTCGCCGAAAAACGCTTCATCAAACTGGTTGAAACGACGGCTGATGCCTACGGTGCAGTTGCAAGGGTCAAGTATCTGCGCGGCTACCCGGTTATGGTCAATCACGACGTGCAAACCGAATTCGCAGCCTCAGTTGCCACCAAAATTTCTGGCGATTGCGGAGAGGCACCGCTGATCATGGGCGGTGAGGATTTCGCCTATATGCTGGAAGAGCGCCCGGGGGCCTATATCCTGGTCGGCAATGGCGACACGGCAATGGTGCACCATCCGAAGTACAATTTCACCGATGAGGCGATCCCCGCAGGCTGTTCCTGGTGGGCCGGGATCGTCGAAGAACGGATGAAAGCGGGATAATCACGCGCTACAGGTTATGGTTGTTTCCTGGGCGCGCAATATAACTTTTTGTTGTGGCAGAATGCAGGGAAATCAGTAACCTGACCGGAATCACAGTTTATTGGAGATTAAAATGTGGTCCAGGTCTCTTTTCTCGATATGCATGGTTTTGCTGCTGTCCAGCCAGCCTGTTGCTGCCGCTGATGTATTGATGCCGGTCAATAAGGACTTTGGCGAAGGTGACCTCATGATTAACGGTTACGGAAAGGGATACATCTATCGTTGGGATGTGTTGCTGATAGACGGTTATGTCCATCTGTGTGGTGTTGGGACATTCCCGGACGGAAGCACTGCGCACGCTATGAAGGGACAGCTTCGCAAAGCCAAACTCACATATCGCGGCAAGGTAATTCTCAAAGACGTCAGTTTTTTTGGGCGCGAAAAGAAAAGTACAGACCTTTCAAAGGCCAATGCGGTTTGCCGGTCAACAGGTGTTGTGCCGGTGAAAAATGGCGGTGATTTTGTTCTGGATTGGGCCGGCGGCAACATCCGGTTCTGACCCTTACTGTCGTTAGCCGCCCGTATGGCTCATGTGCCGGGTCATCTGACCTGCTACTTTCTGGCGCGAATAATCGAAATCATGGCCCTTCGGCTTGCGGGCAATCGCGGCGCGTATGGCTTTCTCAACCAGCGCGTCGTCCGGGCTGGCCCTTAAGGGGGCACGCAAGTCGGCGTTGTCTTCCTGGCCGAGGCACATGAACAACTCGCCCGTGCAGGTCAATCGCACCCGGTTGCAGCTTTCGCAGAAATTGTGGGTCAGAGGGGTGATGAAACCGATCTTCTGTCCTGTATCCTCCACCCGAAAATATCGTGCGGGCCCACCGGTTTTTTCTGCAAGTTCGGTCAGGCGGTACCGTTCGGCCAGACGCGCGCGCAGATCTTTCAGGGGCCAATATTGATCAAGCCGGTTTTCTTCGCCCATTTCGCCCATCGGCATGACCTCGATAAAGGTCAGGTCGTGATCTTCGGCAGCACACCACGCGAGAAGGTCGAAAAGCTCTGCCTCATTGAAACCCTTTAAGGCGACGGTATTGATCTTGATACGCAGGCCTGCCGCCTTGGCGGCCTTGATCCCGTCAAGAACCTGAGGCAGGCGGCCCCAGCGGGTGATCGCCTGAAACTTGGCCGCATCGAGCGTGTCGAGCGAAACGTTGACACGTCGTACCCCGCAATCGACCAACTCGCCTGCAAATTTCGCCAGTTGAGAGCCGTTGGTTGTCAGGGTCAGTTCCTTCAGCGCGCCGCTTTCCAGATGCCGTGACATGGCGCGGAAATAGGACATGATCCCTTTGCGCACCAATGGCTCGCCACCGGTGATGCGCAGTTTTTCCACACCCAAGCGAATGAAGGCGGATGAAAGGCGGTCAAGCTCTTCCAGCGTCAGCAGGTCTTTTTTCGGCAGGAACTGCATATGTTCGGTCATGCAATAGGTGCAGCGAAAATCGCAGCGATCGGTTACCGATACGCGAAGGTAACTGATGGGCCGGGCAAAGGGGTCTATGAGCGGTGTCATGATCTAAGGCTAATGCGCAATTGTCAGGCTCACAAGGGCGGGCTGCATCTTGGGCATCAAATCATAGATACTTACTGGAGTTTTTGCGGGCAAAGGGTTTCAGGCGCGTCCCATGCGTTGCCAACCAGTGCTGAACCCGGTCCGGGTCATGTTTGGAAAGCTCACGCAGCCACCAGGCAATGGCTTTCTGGATGAACCATTCTTGGTCATCAGCATAGTCTGCGGCCCAGCCGAGCACGCGGTCGCGGACGGCAAGGTCTTGTGGTTTCGGGTGGTTTTGCTTGGTCCAGGGCAGGGTCATGACCAATGCAGCACGTCGGGCCCAGAAACTGTCAAATCTGGTCCAGGTTTCCACCTCATCCAGGCGGGATGGATCGGCCACAAGCCGACGCTCGCCTGCGTCGCAGGCATGATCGGCAATGGCCCACGCATCGAAATCCGGCACCCAGGACGCGATCAGACGCCAGACTGGTTCATCATCCTTGATCCGGGCTTGCGTCAGCAGCTTTGCGGCCGCAACGCGGGCTTCGTGGATATTGCTTTGCCAAAGCCCATCGGCGAGCGCGACACGCTTTTCCACATCAAGATCGGCGCGCCAGGATTTTACCAGTTCGGTCAGGACCGGCACACTGACACCCAGATAGGGGCGCGGTGCCTTGTGGTAAGCGGCGCTGCCCTTGGCCCTTTCGGGGTCGCCCAAGGATGCGAGGGCGTCAAGCGCCGCCTGCGGGGTCATTCAACCGTCACCGATTTTGCCAGATTGCGCGGCTGATCGACGTCGGTGCCTTTGGCGATTGCGGCATGATAGGCCAGAAGCTGCGCCGGGATCGCATAAAGAATGGGGGCCAGCACCGGGGCGACATCAGGCATGGTAAGCACCTTCCACGCCCCTTCGCTGGCCTCACGGGCGCCTTGCGCATCGGTGATCAGAAGCACACGGCCGTGTCGTGCCATGACTTCTTGCATGTTCGAAACGGTTTTGTCGAACAGCGCATCGCGCGGCGCCAGAACCACGACGGGAACGGTTTTGTCAATCAGCGCAATCGGGCCGTGTTTCAGCTCACCCGAGGCATAGCCTTCGGCATGTATATAGCTGATTTCCTTAAGTTTAAGGGCGCCTTCCAGTGCCAGAGGAAACATCGCGCCGCGCCCCAGAAAAAGCACATCCTGCGCTTCTGCGACGGCGGTGGCCATGGTGGAAATCACTGGTTCACGCGTCATGGCCTGATTCATAAGCCCCGGCAGCATGGTCAGATCAGACAGATGTGCCGTGAGGGTGGTTTGATTCAGCCGGCCCCGGTCCAGCCCGGCCTTGAGTGCCATCAAGAACAGTACCGTCAACTGGCTGGTGAAGGCTTTGGTTGATGCGACACCCACTTCTACCCCGGCAAGGATCGGCAGCGCGACATCGCTTTCACGGGCGATGGACGAAGTGGGCACATTCACCACCGAGACGATCTTGGCGACTTTCCCCTCAGCATAGCGCAGGGCGGCCAGCGTGTCTGCGGTTTCGCCCGACTGGCTGACAAAAATGGCGAAGGAATTTTTTGGCAAGGGCGGTTCACGATAACGGAACTCACTGGCGATATCGACCTCACAGGGTAGTCCCGCGATGCTTTCGAACCAGTATTTCGCGGTCATGCAGGCATAGGAGGCAGTGCCGCATGCAACCAGCGTCAGCCGGTCAAGCGTGGAGAAATCCAACTCGTCCGGCAGCAGGAGTTTGCTATCGGTGCAGTAATGCTTGATTGCATCGGCTAGAACGACGGGTTGTTCGGC
>JAOUMG010000311.1 GCA_029881635.1 Paracoccaceae bacterium
TTCACCTGGCTTGCCAATGGTTCACCGGTGGTATTGGCAAACCGCACCCGCGAGGCCAATCTGCCCAACCCGGATACAGGCTATCTGACGCTGTCGGTCATAGATGCCAACGGACAAAGCGCCACAGCCACAGTCACGCTCAGTCGTTGATCTCCACTGCCCAAGATACGCCACCTGCGCTTTTGAAGCAGCTCAGATGTCAGGATCAGATACGTTCGATCGCCAACGCTATCCCCTGGCCGCCGCCGATGCACATCGTGATCAGCGCCCATTTGCCGCCAACACGCTCCAGCTCATAAAGCGCCTTGATAGCAATGATAGCCCCGGTTGCACCGACCGGATGACCAAGTGCCACGGCACCGCCATTGGGGTTGACCTTGGCCGGATCAAGACCCAGCCCCTTGGACACGGCCAGCGCCTGCGCGGCAAAGGCCTCGTTCGACTCGATGACGTCGAAATCGCCAACGGAAAGGCCGGTACGCTTCAACAATGCTTCGACCGCCGGAACCGGACCGATGCCCATGACTTCGGGGCGAACACCGGCATGGGCATAACCGATCACCCGCGCGCGGGGTTTCAGCCCGGCTTTCGCGGCGGCATCGGCGCGCGCCAATACCAGCGCACCCGCGCCGTCATTGATGCCGCTGGCATTGCCCGCAGTCACGGTTCCGTCCTTCTGGAAAACCGTTTTCAGTCCACCCAGCGCTTCCAGGCTTGTCGCCTTAGGGTGCTCATCCGTATCAAAAACGATCGTTCCCTTGCGCGACACGATCTCAACCGGGGCGATCTGATCTTTGAACCGGCCTTCGGTAATGGCCTTGGCCGCCCGATTCTGGCTTTCCAGTGCAAATGCATCCTGATCGGCGCGGCTGATATCATGCTCGCGCGCGACGTTTTCCGCAGTCACACCCATATGGCCGGTACCGAACGGGCAGGTCAGCGCGCCGGTCATCATGTCCAGCGCCTTGGTGTCGCCCATCTTCTGGCCCCACCGCGCGGCCTGCAGTGCATAAGGCGAACGGCTCATGTTCTCTGCACCGCCGGCCAGACCGAAATCCGCATCCCCTAGCGACAGCGATTGAACCACAGAAACAATCGCCTGCACGCCCGATCCGCACAGCCGGTTGACGTTCATGGCGGGCGTGCCGTTGGGAACGCCGGCCTGCATCGCGGCAACCCGGCTCAGATACATATCGCGGGGTTCGGTATTGATGACATGGCCAAATGCAACATGCCCGATGCGGTCGCCCTCGACACCCGCGCGCTCCAGCGCCGCCTTCGCCGCGACGGTAGCGATGTCGATCGGCGCCATTCCGGCAAGACTGCCGCCGAATGTTCCAATTGCAGTCCGTGCACCAGACAAAATCACCACGTCGTCGGCCATGTCGATTCTCCTTGAAAAATTGGTTACAGATTACATGCCGCGCTGCAGCGTTACCAGTGTGATCTCTGGCGGCTGCATGAGACGTAAGGGCACACCGGAATAGCCGATCCCACCCGACACAATCAGGTGCCGACCGCCTTCGCGTATATGGCCCCAGGCGTAGCGTCCGCCATGGGCTGAAGGCGTCATAGGCCGCCAGCCAACAAGGTTGACCTGGCCGCCATGGGTATGCCCGCTGATTTGCAGCAAAGCCCGCGCATCTGCCTGTGCAAAATAATCCGGTTCATGTGCCAACAGGATGGTCGGGGCGCCATGCGGTACATCGGCAAAGGCTGCATCTGCATCATGAAACCCCCGCTGGTGCAGGTGTTTGCGCGCCTGCTGGCTGTCAATGCCCGCCAGCCAGAATGAATGTCCCCCATGATCAAGCTTTTGCGCCATATTGGATAAAAGACTGATGTCGCTATCCGCCAGTGCCTCGGCGACGGAATTGCGGGCAAAACCGGTCGAGCGCGACAAACGGCAATCCCACCAGTCGTGATTTCCCAGCACTGCAGCGACCCCCAGCGGGGCTTGCAGATCCCGAAGCACGGATACGATATCCGTAGCTGAGACCGACAAAGCAGGCAGATTGCGATCGGCGATGAAATCACCCGGCAGAAGGATCAGATCTGCCCCCAGCGCATTCGTGGCAACGACAATCCGGCGCAAGGCGGCAAGCGATGTCCATGGCTTGCAGATATGGAGATCTGCCAGAATCGCAATCCGCAGCTCTGGCAGAAGCCAATCCTTGTGGGCTACCCGATGCTGCACCAGACGCGGGTTGGCAAATGCCGTCACCGGCGCAAAATATCCGCGCAACATTTTCGCCCCCCAGTGACTTCAGACAGGTGGTGCTATCTCCACCCGCCCGTTTTGGGTTAACTGCCAAACAGTCCTGCCTTCGATCACCACCGTGCTCAGATCCTTGCCATAGCCGGCACCTGTATCGATGTTCAGGCGGTTTCCATGGTGTTGAACGGCTTCGACAGGCGTATGGCCATGAACGATCAATACACCATGGTCGCGCCTATCCTCCAGAAAGTCTTTTCGGATCCACATGAGGTCATTTTCGTCTTGATCGCGCAAACCCACGCCCGGACGCACACCGGCATGAACGAAGAGTATTTCGCCGCGCAGAAAATAGGTGGGAAGCCCGTTCAGATAGGTCAGGTGATCAGCCGGTACCTTTGCCCGCGCCTCCTCATGCAGGTCGAACAACATCCGTTCGCCGGCACCCTCCACGCCGTAGGAAGCCAAGGTCATGCCCCCACCCAACCGAGGGTCTATCCAATGCAATTCAGGCCGCAAACCGGGGTCGTGATTGTCTGGGTCGCGCATGAAACCGGTAAACATCCGGTCATGGTTGCCTTTCAGAACGACCCAAGGCGCATTGGCCTGCTGTCCGGCAATCAGAAAGTCGATCACAGCCCGCGAATTCGGCCCGCGATCGACCAGATCGCCCACATGTACAACCGGTGCCAGATCGTCACCGCATTCACGACGATCACGGTCAATCAGCGCATGTGCCGCCTCTAGTTTATCGAGATGTCCGTGGATGTCGCCAACAGCATAGCTTCGCATCGTTCAAATCCCTCAGAGATCGCCCGGTACTTATCCCGGCGTCTTGTAGAAATGCAATGTTTTGGCATCGGGGAATCTGCGGCGAATGCCTTTTGCCTTACCGCGACGTGGCAGACAAAATTGGTCAACCTCCGGCCAACGGGTCATCCAGAAATGCGTAGGATTCCCGATTGACATCGCCGCTCCAGCGCCAGAGCGCCAGCATCCCGTCGTGCCCCGTACGAAACGCATGGGGCATCAGGCTGGGGTGATGAATCATATCGCCTGCATAACGCATCCGGATATCATCGCCTGCCGTCCAAAGTGCCTCGCCACAAAGGATAACATAAGTCTCGTCCGCATCATGGTTGTGCAGCGCATAATAGGTGTCGGGTTTCTGGTAAAAGAGACCAAGGCGCAGATCGGGCGCCACGATTGGGCCGTCCGGGCTCATCAGCACCGAAACCGCTGACATCGCCGCAGCATCCGGGCTGAGCGGTTGGGCAATGGTGTTTTCTGCCCAAGGGATAAGCTCATGTGCGGCCAGAATCGCGGCGGCCGCAGGATGATCTGAACCCGCCAGCAAAGCGCGAATTTCGCCATCAAAGTCACATGAAGCCTGGCGCTTGAATGGATCTGCGGCGCCCGGTGCCACCAGTGCCGCGGCGGACCGATCCGCCGCCTCACGGCCCTCGGCACGGTAAATCGCCGCAAGCTTGGCCAATAGATCTTCACACGCAGTCGGCGGCATCGGCGAACCCGTTCGTTATTCCAGAGCTGAAACCACCCTTGCGTCAGATCAGCCGGGTCGCTGCGTCAAACGCGACCACCCGGCGTCGTTTTCATTAAGAACCTGTGCCACCTGCCATCAATGCACCATCAGCCCACATCAAAGGAGAGCGGGCGCACCTGCTGAAACTTGCCAGTCGCCTTGAGATTTTGAACCACGGCATCCGGGATTGCCTCATCCAAACACAAGATAGCTATCGCATCCGCACCAACCTTGCTCCTGCCCAGCGTAAAGTTGGCAATGTTAACGCCTGCATCGCCCAGAATTGTGCCCAGAGTGCCAATGATGCCCGGCACATCCTCATTCGT
>JAOUMG010000313.1 GCA_029881635.1 Paracoccaceae bacterium
TTCAGGCGGATTTTTATGACATGGCCGCAGGTGCGTTCGCCCGCACTTCCGATGATGAAATCACTATCGCCAAAAACGGCGGTGGCGCACATCTGGATCTGATGACCGCGCGTTATATCCTGAAGGCGTGGCGGGGGCGATGACGCCCATGCGCCTCAGACCGCCAGCGCTATGGGTCTTTCCCTGACCGGCAGATGCACGATGGCGGAAAACGCCCCTACCGCAACGCCGATCCACCAGACAGCGGTGTAGTCACCGTAAACATCATAGAGCCTGCCGCCGAGCCAGATGCCAGTAAAGCTGCCGATTTGGTGCGACAGAAATACGATCCCGTAAAGCGTACCCATATAGCGCAGGCCGTAGATATGCGCGACCAGCCCCGAAGTCAGCGGTACAGTGGCCAGCCAGAGCGCGCCCATCCCGACCGAGAAGAGCACGACTGTAAGCGGCGTGATCGGGAAAAGAATGAACAGGGCGGCAAAGACCGTGCGCCCAGTATAAATACCCGCCAGAACGTATTTCTTGGGGAAACGCTTGCCCAGCCAGCCTGCGGTCAGTGTCCCTGCGATGTTGGCCAGACCAATCAGCGAAATGGCCGCCGCCCCAAGTGCGGAGGTGCTGGAAATACCCAGGCCCGACAGCAGGCCGCCTGGCGCGATGGGTCCGCACATTTCGGTGACCATCGCTGGAAAATGCGCCACCATGAAGCCAAGCTGATAGCCGCAGGAAAAGAACCCCACGAAGATCAGCGTGAAGCTCGGGTCCCGGAAGGCTTGTTTCAGTGCCGCCAACATGCCCAGTTCACCGGCGGTGGCGGCACTGCGCCCCGGCGCGCGCATCATCGGCAAGACCAGCAGCAGCGTAAGAACCGCGCCAGCAAAGATGACGAACACGGTTTGCCAGGGAAAGAATTTCAGCAGGATCTCGGCGGCTGGTGCGCTGAAGACCTGCCCCAATGAACCGGCCGCAGAAGCCAGCCCAAGCGTCAGCGAGCGGTTTTCAGCAGATGCGGCGCGCCCGACAACCGCGAGAATGACGCCAAAGCCCGTACCTGCAATGCCGAATCCCACGAGGATTTCAAGGAACTGATGCTGACCGGGTGTCGTGGCATAGGATGACAGGACAAGCCCGGCTGCATAACAAAGCGCCCCCAGAATGATCGCCTTGCGGTCGCCGAATTTCTCGGCGATGGCCCCGAAGATTGGTGCACCGATCCCCCAGGCGAGGTTCTGAATGGCAATGGCAAAGCTGAAATCAGCCCGCATCCAGCCAAATTCCTCGGCGATGGGGATCTGGAACATCCCAAAACCCGACCGGATCGCATTTGAGACGATCAGGATAAGGCATCCGGCGATCAGCACAGGGGTGAAAAGTCTGATACGCTCGCTCATGCACTTGATCCTTTGCTGCGGCGAAAGGTGCAGCTATCGCTGGGGAAGGTCAAATTCCGAATTGTGACGGGGACAATTCAGCAAGGAAATGGATCTGTTCGGAAAGACCTTAACCGCTTACATCACTTTTCCTTTGCGCCGCGCCGGGATATTCCCCTGAGGATGAGCGAAACCCTGACCGATATTTATGACCGTATGGTCCATGAAGGCGATCTGCGCGCCGATCCGGCGCAGCGGGCGGTCTTGCCTGCGCTTGAGGCGATACGCCGCGCGCTGGAAGATACGGCGGCGCGCAAGAAGGGGCTTTTGGGCGGCATTTTTGCCAAACCGGCCGAGACGCCCAAGGGGCTTTACATTTGGGGTGGCGTGGGGCGCGGCAAGTCGATGCTGATGGACTTGTTTCACGCCCATGTCGATATTTCCGCAAAGCGCCGGGTGCATTTTCATGGCTTCATGCAAGAGGTGCAGGCAGCACTTCATGCCGCCCGCAAAACCGGTGTTGACGATGCCATCCGTCCCGTCGCCGAAGAAATCGCAGGTCAGCTCCGCCTGCTGTGCTTTGATGAAATGCAGATCACCGATATCGCTGACGCGATGATCGTCGGGCGGCTGTTTCAGATGCTTTTCGACAAAGGCGTGGTGGTTGTCACCACGTCAAACCGGGTGCCCGATGATCTGTACAAGGACGGGTTGAACCGGGCGTTGTTCCTGCCATTCATCGCGCTTTTGCGGGAACGGATGCATGTGGTGGTGCTGGAAAGCGAAACCGATTATCGCCAGCACCGGCTGGAGGGGGCCCAAGTGTATTTCACCCCCGCAGGCCGCGAGGCGCAGGAGGCGATCGCCAAGATCTGGCTCGAACTGACCGGGGGCGGCGGTGACGGGCCGTTGACGCTGCGCGTGAATGGCCGCGATGTGGTGTTGCCGGACCACCGTTCGGGCGTGGCACGGGCCAGTTTCTGGGCACTGTGTGGTCAACCTTTGGGGCCAGCGGATTACCTCGCCGTGGCAAATGCTGTACGGGTGCTGATCCTGGAGCATATTCCGCATCTGTCGGCCTCGAATTATAATGAGGCCAAGCGGTTCGTCACCCTGATCGACGCGCTTTACGAGGCCAGGGTACGCCTGATCGCTTCGGCCGCCGATGCCCCGGAAAGGCTCTACCTCGAAGGTGCAGGGTCGTTTGAGTTTGAACGCACGGCAAGCCGATTGCGCGAAATGCAGGCGGCAGATTGGGGTTTGAGGACCGCAGCCGAATAGCTGCGGGCTAGCTACGCGAGTGTTTGTCAGGCCCGTGTGGCGCGTGCCGCATAGCAGCCCTGACGGGCATGATGCAGGTGTATCTCGGCGACGGCGGGATCGGCGAGCATTTCTTCAATCATCGCCGGTACCGCATCACCCTCGGCCACATCGGCGCAGCGCAGCATTCCTGCGCCATCGAATGCCCTGAGCGACAAAAGCCTTCGGGCGAGGGCCACAGGCAGCTTACCCGGCCTGGGTTCGGCGCTGACCGCATTTTCGCGGATGTAGACCGCATGACTGGCGCGATAGGGCGTGGCAGCTGACATCGAGACGTGATTGACGAGGATCACTGTTTCGCCGATCCGCCCGTCTTCAAGGCTGACCCTGCAGGGATAACCGGGATCGACATCGACGATCATGCGCCGGGCATTCGCGGCGGCAAGCGCGGTATCGTCCATCGCGAAAAGGGGTGAAAACTGATCTGCGGCAAGGGCATGAATGCGGAAGGTCATCAGTCTCTCCTGTGTCTGGCCTAATCGTATGCCTACAGGTTTGGCCATGCGACCCGGATCACGCGCTATCGTCATCAGGAAGTTTTGGGGCGCGGCCAGATGTCCGCTAGCCGTTTTCGCGCAGAACACCCCCCGCAAGGTAGAGCGACCCGCAGATGAGGATGCGGGCGGCGGGGTCCTGCCGGGTGATTTCCTTGATCGCCGCCAGAACCGACTCGGCGGTATTTGCGTCAATGCCTGCGTGCTTTGCCGCCGCTTGGGTATCTTCGGCGGAAAGGGTGTTTGCCTCACCCGGGATCGAGACGGCGGTGAGACTGGTGGCAACCGTCGTCAATGGCCGCAGATAGCCGCCGATATCCTTGGTGTTGAGCATGCCGACAATCAGGTGGGTGGGCCGCTTTTGCATGGCTGCCAATGTGGCCGCGACGGCCACACCGCCCGCCGGATTGTGCCCACCGTCCAGCCAAAGCTCTGCTGCCCCTGCCGCATCGACTAGCGGGCCGTGGGTCAAGCGCTGCATCCTTGCGGGCCAGAAAGCCCGCGTGACGGCGGCCTCGCAAGCGGCCTCATCCTTGCCGAGATGACGCAGCGCCGCAATTGCAGCGCCGGCATTGTCAATCTGATGCGGTCCGGGCAGGTTCGGCAGCGGCAGATCCAGCAATCCGTTTTCGTCCTGATAGATCATGCGCCCACGTTCCTGGGACACATGCCAGTGCTGTCCGTAAACCAGTAATGGTGCACCCAACCGGGCCGCTTTCGCCTCGATCACGTCAAGCCCGGCCTCTTCCTGCGGCCCGACGATGCAAGGAACGCCACGTTTCAGGATACCAGCCTTTTCGCCAGCAATTTCGCCCAAGGTATCACCAAGATATTGCTGATGGTCGAGCGATACTGGCGTGATGATGGTCAGCCTGGGTTTTTCCACCA
>JAOUMG010000312.1 GCA_029881635.1 Paracoccaceae bacterium
CTGCACGATTTCACCGTCCTGCATCACCACGACCTGATCTGCAAAGGTCAGTGCCTCGGTCTGGTCATGGGTCACATAGATCATCGTCGCACGCACCCGTTGGTGCAGTTCCTTCAGCTTGGAGCGCAGTTTCCATTTCAGATGCGGGTCAATCACTGTCAGCGGTTCATCGAACATCACAACATTGACGTCATCGCGCACCAGACCGCGCCCCATCGAGATTTTCTGCTTGTTGTCCGGCGACAGCCCTGCGGCGCGGTGCTGCAGCATGTCCGTGACCTCAAGCATCGCCGCAATTTCGCGTACCCGTTCATCCACCTTCGCCTCTGCAACGCCGCGATTTCGCAGCGGAAAGGCGAGGTTATTGTAGACCGTCATCGTGTCGTAGATCACCGGAAACTGAAAAACCTGCGCGATGTTGCGCTTGTCCGGGGCAAGATCGGTCACATCCTTGTCGTCGAACAGGATGCGCCCTTCAGAGGGCGTCAACAGACCCGAGATGATGTTAAGCAGCGTTGACTTGCCGCAGCCGGACGGCCCCAGCAGCGCATAGGCACCGCCATTTTCCCAGTCCAGATCGATTTCCTTCAGCGCGAAATCTTCCGGTTCCGTCGGGTTGGGGTAATAACTGTGCCGCAGCTTTGAAAGAGTGATTTTTGCCATCTGCTTTTCCTACGCCACCCGTGCGCCATCAGAGCCGAAGAAAAAGCACTTCGACGGGTCCATGTGAAATGTGTGGTTCTTGCCGATCTCGTAGGGGTGCACGCCATGCGCCAGCGATACCCAGATGTTATCCCCCATCTGGAAGTGGGCGCTGCTTTCGGACCCGCTCAACTCGGTCACCAGCACCCGGCCGACCATCGGCACACTGGCTTTGTCGGTTGCCACCGGCACCACATAATTCGGGCGAACGGCGACACTGTAGCCGCCATCGCGCAGCGAAGCGGCATCGCCCACCAGGGTCCAGGATACCTGATCGTTCAGATGGGCCACACCGCCCCGAATGGTGATTTCGGCCGAATTGATCGGCGGGTTGGAAAACACCCGGGCCGAGACGATGTTCAGCGGTTTGCGGTAAATCTCGGCGGTCGTTCCGAACTGGGTGACACGGCCATCATTCATCAGGGCGGTCTTGCCGCCCAGCAACAGCGCCTCTTCCGGTTCCGACGTGGCATATACCACCACGGCCCCCCGCCCGGCGAAAAGCTCCGGCAACTGGTCGCGCAATTCCTCGCGCAGTTTGTAGTCAAGATTGGCAAGGGGTTCGTCCAGAAAGACCGCCTTGCTTTCCTTGGCAATCGCGCGGGCCAAAGCGGTGCGCTGTTGCTGTCCGCCCGACAACTCATGCGGGCGCCGCTTCAGCATCGGGCGCAATTGCAGAATATCGGCGGCATCTTCGACGCGGCCCTGAATTTCCGACTTGGCCATTCCCGCCACCTTCAGCGGCGAGGCGATATTGTCGTAGACCGTCATATGCGGATAATTGACGAAAAACTGGTGCACCAGACTGATATTGCGCTTTTGCGGGCTGAGCGTGGTCACATCCTGCCCGTCCATCAGGATCTGTCCTGACGCGGCCCGGTCGAGACCCGCCATCAGCTTGATCAGCGATGTCTTCCCCGATCCGGTTTCGCCCAGCAGCACATTGAAATGCCCCGGCTCCAAAACCAGACTTGTGGGTTTGATATGCAGATTAGCACCGACCCGCTTGGTAATTTCTCTCAGTTCGAGAGCCATGTGCAAATTCCTCAAAATCGACCTGAAAGCGGTGCCACGCCTTTCAAGCCGGTGGCGCGACGAAAATGCCGGGGCACGAACACCCCGGCGGGTTCCGCCCGGCACAGGGCCGGACGGAACGGAAGCTTCACCTTACTGCGCTGCCCATTGCTGGATCAACTCATCATAGGCAATGGTCACACCTTGCTCTTTTTCGTTTTCGAGCTTGGCTTTGGGTCCGTCAGGCTTGCCCAGCCATTCCGAAGGATCCTTCGGCTCGTTCAGGCGCGGTCCACAGCCGCCATAGACATTGGCCGCTTCGTCCGCTTGCTGCATCCGGGCCATGGTGATGTCCATCTCCTCGGCCAGGCGATCCATCGCCTCTTGCGGCGTGAAGGCACCCGAGTTCACGTCACCGATTTGCTGCCACCAGATCTGGGCCAGCTTCGGATAGTCAGGCACGTTGATGCCGGTCGGCGACCAACGGACCCGGTCGGGCGACCGGTAGAATTCGACCAGACCACCCAGTTTCGGCGCACGTTCGCTAAAGCTTTCGTGACGAACGGTACTGTCGCGGATGAAGGTCAGACCGACATGCGACTTCTTCACATCGACGGTCTTTGACACGACGAACTGCGCATAAAGCCATGCGGCCTGTGCCCTGTCTTCCGGCGTGGATTTCAGGAATGTCCACGATCCCACATCCTGGTAACCAACCTTCTGGCCTTCTTTCCAGTAAGGACCATGCGGGCTGGGTGCCATGCGCCACAGCGGCACACCATCGTCATCGACGGTGTTATTGCCTTCGGACTTTGGCTTGACCATGTCGGCGGTAAAGGCGGTGTACCAGAAGATCTGCTGGGCCACATTGCCTTGTGAAAGTGCGGGCAGCGACTGGTAGAAGTCATAGCTTGCCGCCCCCGGAGGCGCGAATTTGCGCAGCCATTCGTCCCATTTGGCAATCGCATAGACCGATGCCGGGCCGTTTGCTTCGCCGCCGCGTGACACTGATGCGCCCGACGGGTTGCAAGAACCTGCTTCCATCCGGATGCCCCATTCGTCGATGGGAATACCGTTCGGTTCGCCGACAGAACCGGCCCCGGCCATCGAAAGCCAGGCATCCGTCATCCGCCAGCCCAGATCCGGTGCGCGCTTGCCGTAATCCATGTGGCCATAGATCGCGACACCGTCGACTTCCTTCACATCATTGGTGAAGAACTCGGCAATATCCTCATAGGCCGACCAGTTGACCGGAACACCCAGATCATAGCCGTATTTGGCCTTGAAGGCCTCTTGCAGGTCGGCACGGTCGAACCAGTCCTTGCGGAACCAGTAAAGGTTGGCGAACTGCTGATCAGGAAGCTGGTAGAGCTTGCCATCCGGCCCGGTGGTGAACTGCTTGCCCATGAAATCTTCAAGGTCAAGGCCCGGGTTGGTGGTGGCCGCCCAGGCCCCCGTCATCATATCGGAAAGCGGATAAGCCAGCTGCAAACGCGAATGGGTTCCGATCAGGTCGCTGTCATTGACATAGCCGTCATAGAGGTTCCGGTTGGTTTGCATCTGTGTCTGAACAGCCTGCACCACCTCACCCTCGCCGAGGATCTGGTGGTTGACCTTGATACCGGTGATTTCCTCGAATGCCTTGGTCAGAACTTCTGACTCGTAGCCATGCGTCGGGATACCTTCCGACAACACGTTGATTTCCATGCCAGCATAGGGCGCGGCTGCATCAATAAACCACTGCATTTCGCTCATCTGCTCGTCTTTGCTGAGCGTCGATGGCTGGAATTCCTGGTCAATCCACTTCTGGGCTGCCGCTGCATCGGCAAAAGCAGTCCCTGTCCCCGCAACGACGGCAATTACCGCAGTCGCGGAGAGAAGATACTTGCGCATCTTGTCTCCTCCCTAGATATTGTTTGAAGCCGGATTTTGCCGACCTGCATCAAAACTAGTCGCAAACTCCAATATCTGTCAAACTAAATCTTTAGTAGAAAATACTGATTTAATAACAGTAACTTACAATGGTACCTGCCGCGGTAAATTTAACGTGAGCTTGCCAGGGAACCGATCACATCAGGGCTCCGTCACCACACAACGGCAAAAATCCGCCACTGGATTTCCCGCTTGGTTCTGGGTCCCATCTGCGGCGCTGGCGTTGCCAAATCAGCGCATCGCAGTTCCCCAACACCCCGTGCCGGATTTCGAAGGATAATCGATCAGAAACAACGATCGGCCGGTGTTTATGGCACACCATTGCACCCCCTGCGGTCCCGCACATGAACTCAGCGGCCAGTAATCACCACCGTCGGTTCAGGAAATCGCCAGATCGCTGCCAAGATAGGGCAGCCGCGACCGT
>JAOUMG010000314.1 GCA_029881635.1 Paracoccaceae bacterium
AATCGAACAGGACGGCAAAGCCGTTCTGGAAGAACCCATGGCGGGTACCAAATTCTTCACGCCTTTCTCGATGTTTGATTTTTATGGCGATGAACCGGTGGAAATCGTGACCGTCCAAACCGAAGCCGAGCGCATGCCGAAAGAGGTCTTTTACATCCCTGCCCTGCTACTGCTTGGGCTTGTGATTGGCTTGCAAAGACGACGGCAGACAGTACCCGCGTTTTAGCGGCGCAAGGGACCGTCCACTAGGTTGCCCGCCAATGCGGGTGATCTGTGCAAATGAACCGCAAACAGGATTGGCAAATGGCATCTGCACATATTTTCGGGCGTTCAACCAAGGGCACCCCGCCAGTGGCGGCACGTGGCGAGGGGTGCTATATCATCGACACCTCAGGCAAGCGGTATCTGGACGGATCCGGTGGTGCAGCGGTGTCTTGCCTCGGACATAGCGACGCTGAGGTACAAGCAGCCATCACCGATCAGCTCGGACAGCTGGCCTTCGCCCATACCGGATTTTTCACCTCAGAACCGGCCGAAGAACTGGCGGACTTGCTGGTTGCCCACGCCCCAAAGGGCATTGAGAGGGTTTATCTTGTTTCTGGCGGATCCGAGGCCGTAGAAGCCGCGCTAAAGCTCGCGCGTCAGTACTATCTTGAAATTGGCCAACCCGCCCGCCACAAGATCATCGCCCGCAAACAAAGCTATCACGGCAACACTCTCGGCGCGTTGGCCACCGGTGGCAATGCCTGGCGCAGGTCGCAGTTCGAACCTTTGCTGGTTCAGACCACACATGTGTCACCCTGCTATGAATATCGCGGCAAACACGAAGGCGAGACACCTGAGACTTACGGCCTGCGTCTGGCAGCAGAGCTTGAGGCCGAAATCATCCGACTTGGCGCTGAAACGGTGATGGCGTTCGTGGCTGAACCTGTGGTGGGTGCGACGCTGGGCGCGGTACCGTCCGTACCGGGTTACTTCAAACAGATCCGCCAGATATGTGACCGGCACGGCATCTTGCTGATACTGGATGAGGTGATGTGCGGCATGGGGCGCACGGGCACCCTGTTTGCCTGTGAGGCCGACGAAATTGTCCCTGATATCGTCACGATCGCCAAGGGGCTTGGCGCGGGCTACCAACCCATTGGTGCCATGCTTTGTTCGGGCAAGATCTATGATGCGATTGCCGCAGGGTCTGGTCTTTTCCAGCACGGGCACACCTATATGGGGCATCCTTTGGCCGCCGCCGCCGCACGCGCCGTGCTCAAAGCCATCCTGGGCCGCGATTTGCTGCCGAAGGTCCGCCAACAGGGCAAACTGCTCGACGCCGCCCTGAACGACGCTTTCGCCCAACACCCGCATGTCGGCGACATTCGCGGACGGGGGCTGTTTCGCGGTTTGGAGTTCGTCACCGATCGCGGCACAAAGGCCCCTTTCGATCCTGCGGATCGTGTTGCAGCAAGGTTCAAATCGGCTGCTTTCGAGGCGGGTCTCATCTGTTACCCAATGTCGGGAACCATCGATGGAAAAAGCGGTGATCATGTTCTGCTCGCCCCGCCTTTCATCATCGAAGATCACCAGATCGACGAACTTGTCGAAAAACTCGGCAAGGCCATCGCAGGTGTATTCTAGTCACCTTCGACACCAGCCCGGGCACCGCCGGAAGGCCGGATAGTGCATAGTCGTAGGGCCGAAGATATCAGGAAAAAATTTTCAGAATCCGATTACCACGGCATGTTCGCCGTACGCGGCCCTCCATACTGGAATATTGTTCCAATTTAGCGCCTTACTTGCTGATATTCGTTCTGATTTTGACATTTGACACGCCCAAAAATAGAACAGATACCCCCCCAAACAGGCAGAGTGGGGATTAGTGATGTTGCTGGATATGATCTCATGGGATCTGGATGCACGTGTGTTGCAGGTCATCTTTGGCTTTGCCATCGGTGCGGTATTTGGCATCGCGGCCCAGAGTTCAAAATTCTGCCTGCGAAGGGCGATTGCCGGTAGTCGCGATGAACGTGGTCCGGCCGGGGCGGTCTGGGTGACGGCACTGGCAACGGCCATTGTCAGCTACATGATTGCACGCTCTGCCGGTTTGGTTGATCTGGACGGGCACCGCTATCTTGACGCCAATCTTCCGTTTGTGGCGATCATGATTGGCGGCCTTGCTTTCGGCGCGGGAATGGTTCTGGCGCGCGGCTGCGTTTCGCGGCTGTCAGTGCTTAGCGCAACCGGTAATTTGCGTGCCGTGACGGTTCTGATCATTTTTGCCATTGCCGCTCATGCGACACTTAAAGGTGTGCTCGCCCCGTTGCGAACCGCGCTTGGATCGATATCGACGACACTGCCATTTGGATCGATCTCTGATGTTGCGATGGGATCGGCAGCATCCGCAGCTTTGGCGATAGCTGCCGCCATCTACCTGATCCATCGCTTCCGGCCTTCCTGGCGCGATGTGGCATTGGGATTGGTCATCGGCCTCACTCCGACGCTTGGCTGGGCCACAACCAGTATCCTTCTTTTTGATGAGTTCGATCCGTTGGCAGTACAGTCCGTGGCCTTTACGCTTCCTTGGACGGATACTCTGTTCTGGACCATCGCCTCAACCGCGGTTCCGGCGGGTTTTGGCACTGGTTTGGTGGGGGGTGTCCTGCTGGGCAGCTTTGCCAGCGCAGCGGTGCGGCGCGAATTGAAACTGGAAAGTTTTGAGACCCCCGGCCAGTCGTTGCGCTATGGCGCCGGTGCGGCGCTTATGGGTGTCGGCGGAGTTCTTGCCGGCGGGTGCACGATCGGTGCCGGGCTCAGCGGGTCAGCAACGCTCAGCATCGCGGCACTTCTCGCACTTGTCAGCATAGCCATCGGCGGCGCGTTGATGGCGCGGTTGCTTTCCCGCACGCCCGCGATGCATTTCGCCTGAAGGGTTTGCCAAAGGTGCCGCGAACGAGGAACACGACGTTTCGTCGCTACCAAAGTAGTATTTCCCGGCCGCCGCTCCACACGTTGTGAACAACACGACCACAGGCACACACGAACAACCAGCCACTTTCGGCATGATGTCGGGCGGTTCTGAACAACCTGTTTGAGCAAGATCAATGACAGAGATGCGCCGGCCCGGTGATATGGCGCCGAAGGGCGCGCATATGAACAAACCGGTATTCCGAACAACAAGCCTGAGCAAGGTCTATGACACTGGCAAGGTAAAAGTTCATGCCTTGCACGATGTCGATCTGGAGCTCTATGAGGGCGAACTGACGGTGCTGCTCGGCCCATCCGGTTCGGGCAAATCGACATTGCTCAACATTCTGGGCGGCCTTGATACGGCAACATCAGGCCATGTCTGGTTTCGTGACACGGAATTGACAGGCTTGGGCGACCGGCGGTTGACGCAATACCGGCGTGATCACGTGGGGTTTGTTTTTCAGTTCTACAACCTCGTCGCCTCGCTGACCGCGCGCGAAAATGTGCAGCTTGTGACCGATGTCTCGCGCGAACCGATGACCCCGGCCGAGGCGTTGGCACTGGTTGGGCTGGAACCAAGGCTCGACCACTTTCCAGCCGAACTTTCCGGTGGCGAACAGCAGCGCGTGGCAATCGCCCGCGCCATCGCCAAGCGGCCCGAAGTGCTGCTTTGCGATGAACCGACGGGCGCATTGGACAGCAAAACCGGGGTTCAGGTTCTCGAAGCGCTAAAGACGGTGAATGAACAGCTTGGCACGGCAACCATCGTCATCACCCACAATGCCATGATCCGGAAGATGGCCCATCGGGTTTTGCGGTTTCAGGATGGCCATATCGGCTCAGTCGAGGTGAACGACACGCGGATAGCCCCATCGGAGATCGAATGGTGATGCACGCACTTGACCGGAAACTTCTTCGCGATTTCGTCCGGCTCTGGGCGCAGGCCATCGCCATCGCCATGGTGCTGGCCTGCGGTGTGGCCGCGCTGCTGACCTCATTTGGCATGTATCAGGCCTTGGGCGACAGCCGCGATGCCTATTACGAACGCAACCGCTTTGCTGACCTCTGGGCGCCCGCCCGCCGCGCCCCGCCTCGCCTTTGTCCCAGGTTTGC
>JAOUMG010000315.1 GCA_029881635.1 Paracoccaceae bacterium
CGCCTTACGAAGCATCGGAAAGCGGGGCGGGGTACCCGGTAGCTGTACCTTGGCGAGCAGTTCGAAACCCTCGCGCTGATAGGTGGTCAGGTTGCGGGGGTTGCTAGATTCGAGATAAATAGGCAGCCTTGGAGTACCGCAGGCTGCAATGCCCTGCGACAGCAACTGTGCCCCGATGCCCCTGCCGCGTGCAATGGGATCGACGGCCAACAGTTCCAACGACCAATGCGGTTCCTTCGGACGATATTGCCCGCAAGCGTCAATAAGGTCAGAAAAATCCTGCCACAATTTCGCGGGAATTTCCGCGCGCGCAACTTCGTCCAGCGTCGCATAATCCATACTGACCCCCGGTGGATACCAGATCGCGGCACCGGTCAGGTCAGTCGTTAAATATGCGCTGCGGTGGACCAATGCCGGTGCTGCGGATATCGCTACATATTTGCGATGTGCCGTCAAAAAACTTTCTGCAGCTGGCAGTACCCACCGCACAGTGGGGTCGGCAGCAAAGCCAAGATCCATAATGGCTTTGATTTGCTCCAAATCGGAACTGCTTGCTGGACGTATCTGTGCCGTCATAGCCTAACCTGTTGTTGGAACAACGGTTCCCATCTTTAGCGTGTCTTGTTTCAGGTGCCTATGCAACGGGGCAGAAGCCGAGACACTCGGACTACTCCGCCAGCAACCGGCTGACGACAACGGTGACTTCGGGTTTCTTGCCGATCACCTCCATCGATACCTGCCGCACGATCCTGCGGATGGCATCGTCCAGCTTCTTGTCATCGCGCAGCAACCGGTCATCGGCACCCGCCAGCATTTCGCCCAGCTCCGCCTCGATTTGGTCAGCCAGCCCCGCGCCATTGCGGCCGGTTTCGGGCAGGCCCATCAGTTCGACCCAGGCATCGCCCAACGGCTGGTCTTCCTCATCGGTGATAACCGTGGCCAACACATGACCGTTCAGCGCCATCCTGATACGATCACGCACAACACCGTCCATCGCCCCGATCATGACATTGCCATCAAGGTAAACCCGACCGGTCTCGATATATTCGACAACCTCAGGTGCGTCGCCTGTCAGGTCGACCAACATGCCATTAACCGCGAGTTCAGCAGCAATCCCCTTGGCCGTGGCAATCTTGACATGCTCGCGCAGGTGGCGATGCTCTCCGTGCATCGGCAACAGAATCTTCGGACGCAGAAGATCATGCACCGCCTCCAGATCTGGCCGGTTGGCATGGCCCGACACATGATAAAGCCCGTCATGATCGTCGACCACATCGACACCCATTTCCGAATAGGCGTTCATGATACGGATGACGCCCCGTTCATTGCCCGGAATGGTCTTTGAGGAAAAGAGAAACGTATCGCCTTCTTTCAGCTCCAGCCCCAGATATTTGCCGCGCGACAACTGTGCTGAGGCCGCCCTGCGTTCGCCCTGACTGCCGGTCACGATCAGCATCAGGTTTTGGCGCGGCACCTCCACTGCCTCCTCCGGTGGAACAGTGCCGGGAAATCCCTTTAGAACACCGGTCTCTTCGGCAACCGATGTCATCCGCTTCATCGCCCGCCCCAGCAGGCAAACTGTGCGGCCCGCCGCGCGCCCCGCTTCAGCCAGCGTTTTCAACCGTGCCACGTTCGAAGCGAAAGTGGTGGCCACAACCATGCCCTTTTGCGCCGCGATCAATTCGGAAAGCGGCCCGGCAAGCGTAGCCTCGGACCGGCCGGGGTGATCAACAAAGACATTGGTACTGTCGCAGACAAGGGCCTTCACCCCCTCCCCTTCGCGCGCAATCGCATGCCACTCCTCGGGGTTGAAAGGCTCACCGACAATAGGACTGCCATCAAGCTTGAAATCCCCGGTATGGACGATCCGGCCGGCTGGTGTGTCGATCACCAGCGCCGAGCTTTCCGGGATCGAGTGGCTTACCGGGACGAACTGCACCCGGAACGGACCTGCCTCAACCACCTCGGGGCGCGCACCAACGGTATGGACGGCGTCCTTCGGGTGGCCCTGCTCTTCCATCTTCAGCGTCGCTATCGCTGCAGTAAAGACGCGGGCATAGACCGGCTTTTTCAGGCTCGGCCAGAGATGTGCCAAGGCCCCCACATGGTCTTCATGCGCATGAGTAATGAATATCGCTTCGATCCGCGCTGCGTTTTTGACCAGCCATTCGGTATCGGCCATGATCAGATCGACGCCAGGTGATGTATCCATATCCGGGAATGTCACGCCCAGATCGACGACAATCAGCCGTTCCTTGCCCGCCGGGCCATATCCATAGACATAACAATTCATGCCGATTTCACCGGCCCCACCAAGAGGCAGGTAAATCAGGCGGTCTTTCTTGGTCATGCATTTTCCTTGTTAAACGCGTGTATGACCGTCAGGCCATGCATCGTCAGGTCATCTTCGATTGTGTCAAAGGTCACATCGCCTTGTGCGAACAGCGGCGCAAGGCCCCCGGTGCCAATAACTTTCATTTCCTTGCCGTATTCGCGCTTTATACGGGCAGTCACCCCTTCGATCAGGCCTGTATAGCCCCAAAAGATGCCCGATTGAATACACCCGATGGTATCGGTGCCAATCACCTTGGCGGGCTGCGAGATATCGACATGTGGCAGGGCGGCGGCCCCTTGATGCAATGCCTCAAGGCTGAGGTTGACACCTGGCGCAATCACGCCGCCCACATAGGCGCCGTCGTCGGCCACCACGTCGAAATTGGTGGCTGTCCCGAAATCGACCACCACCACATTGCCGCCATGCCGGTCAAAGGCACCTGCGGCATTGGCCAGACGGTCGGGTCCGGGGCGTGTGCCCGGATCAACGCGCGGCGGTACCGGCAACAGGCATTCAGGCTTGCCCACGACCAGCGGGCGGCAATTGAAATAGCGGTCGCACAGAACGCGCAGGTTGAAGACAACCCTGGGCACGGTCGTCGAAATCACCACTTCGTCGATGGTGACATCCAACTTCTTGGCCGCCATCAGTGTCGACAGCCAGACGAAATACTGGTCCGCCGTACGCTGGTGTTCGGTCGAGGCCCGCCACGTCCCCAGAAAACCAGTTCCGTCCCAGACAGAAAAAACCGTATTGGTATTGCCGCAGTCTATGCAAAGCAGCATGGGCGAGGCTCCCTTTCAGAAAAACACATCCGCCGCGGGGATGTTCCGTGTGCCCTGTGGTGTGGCCAGAACCAGCGAACCGTCTTCGGCAATGGTCTCGAAGGTACCAGATACGGTTTCCGACGTCATCCTGGCTGTGATCGGCTGGCCAAGCCTTGCGGCACCTGCCAGCCAGGCATTGCGGATCGGCGCAAATCCATAGGTGACAAACTGTGCCTCCCAGCGGGCAAAGGCGGCGGCGACATAGGTCAGCAGTTCCTCTGGCGATACTCGCAGGGCGGATTCACCCAAGATTGAAACCGGCGCCATCGCGCCCGGCTCTACCGCGCCGGGGGGCGGCGCCGCGATCAGGTTCACGCCAATGCCGATGGCCAGATGGGAAATGCCCGGCCCCTGCCCGACGCTTTCCAGCAAGATACCGGCCACCTTGCCGCCATTCAGCAAAACATCATTGGGCCATTTCAGGCTCAGCCGTGCTGCAGGCCCGCAGATCAGCGCCAGCGCATCACGCAGTGCCAGCGCGGCCACAAAGCTCCGCAGCGCCGCCTGATCCGGAGCACCCGAAGGGCGCATCACCAATGTCGCGGCAAAATTTCCCTCGGGTGACAGCCACACCCTGCCCCGGCGACCCCGCGCAGCCGTCTGACGACGGGCCATGATCCATGTCGGCTGGGTCAGCGATGGTGCAAGACGGGCGGCTTGCGAACTGGTGCTGTCAACTTCTTCCAGAATGTGGCGGGCGACACCTTCAGGCCAGGCACCCGCTGTCTCTGCAATCCTAGCGGACAAGAATTTCGGCCGCAGCCGCAGCCGCCCCCTCGATCCCGAAAAGGTTGACGACGCCCAGAACCATCACCAGCGCCGACCCCATCAGAAGCAGCCATTGAACCGGAACCATCCGGCCGTCCAGCGCGTCGCCCTCCGCCCCGAAATACATGTAGTAAACGATG
>JAOUMG010000316.1 GCA_029881635.1 Paracoccaceae bacterium
CTGGTGGGTCTTATCGTCAATTCGATGCAGGCCGCCCACAGCGATGAGGAACACGCCAAAACCGACGCTTACCGCGATGAAATGTTCGCCCGGCTCTCGGCGATTGAGGCCAAGATCGACAGGATAAAAAAGTAGCTGTCAGGCCCGTTTGCTGCCGACAGATACAACACCCAGCACATCCAAAACCCGCGCCTCGATCTGGGCGGCATTCATGCCGGCTACCGCATACATATCTTCGGGGCTGGACTGATCGATAAATGTATCCGGCAGAACCATGGCGCGGAATTTATAGCCCCGGTCAAAGACACCTTCATCGGCCAATAGCTGGGCCACATGACTTCCAAATCCGCCAATGGCCCCTTCCTCAACGGTGATCAGCGCCTCATGGTCACTGACCAGTTGCAGGATCAGATCGCGGTCCAGCGGCTTGGCAAAGCGCGCATCCACGATGGTCGGGGCCAAACCACGGGCGGCAAGGCTTTCGCGGGCTTTCAGCACCTCGGCAAGCCGCGTACCGAATGACAGGATTGCCACGCGCCCACCTTCGGCAACAATCCGGCCCTTGCCGATTTCCAGCGGAATGCCGCGTTCAGGCAAATCAACGCCAACACCCTCACCGCGCGGAAAGCGAAAGGCCGAGGGGCGATCATCAATCGCGGCCGCCGTGGCGACCATATGAACCAGCTCTGCCTCATCCGCTGCGGCCATGACCACGAAACCCGGCAGGTTGGCCAGAAAGGCCACGTCAAACGCCCCCGCATGGGTTGCCCCGTCGGCCCCCACCAGACCGGCCCGGTCAATGGCAAAGCGTACCGGCAAACGCTGGATCGCCACATCATGCACGACCTGATCATATCCGCGCTGCAGAAATGTCGAATAAAGCGCGCAGAAGGGCTTCATCCCCCCCGCCGCCAGACCGGCGGAAAAGGTCACCGCGTGTTGTTCGGCGATGCCCACGTCAAAGCAGCGTTTGGGAAAGCGTTCGGCAAAAAGGTTCAGCCCCGTACCATCCGGCATCGCCGCCGTGATTGCCACGATCTTGTCATCACTTTCCGCCGCACGGATCAGGCTTTGGGCAAAAACCTTGGTATAGCTCGGTGCGTTCGACGGCGCCTTTTTCTGTTCGCCCGTTATCACGTCGAACTTGGCCGTGGCATGGCCCTTGTCGCTGGCCCTTTCAGCAGGGCCGTAACCCTTGCCCTTTTTGGTGATCGCATGGATCAGTATCGGCCCGGTGGCCCGTTCACTGGCCGTGCGCAACACCGCCAGAAGCTGCTCCATGTCATGGCCGTCGATAGGGCCGACATAGGAAAAACCCAGCTCTTCGAACAGGGTGCCGCCGACCGTCATGCCTTTGAGCATTTCCTTGGCCCGCCGCGCACCTTCCTGAAAAGGTTCCGGCAAAAGGCTGACTGCCCCCTTGGCCGCTGCCTTCAATTCCTGAAACGGTGCCCCGGAATAAAGCCGCGACAGATAGGCCGACATGGCGCCGACCGGCGGGGCAATAGACATGTCATTGTCATTCAGAATGACAAAAAGCCGCTTGCCCATATGCCCGGCATTGTTCATCGCCTCAAAGGCCATGCCGGCACTCATCGCACCATCACCGATAACTGCAATCGCATCACCGCCTTCGCCACCCAGATCGCGCGCCGCCGCGAATCCCAGCGCCGCCGAAATCGAGGTCGAGGAATGGGCCGCCCCGAAAGGGTCATAGGGGCTTTCCGACCGTTTGGTGAAACCGCTCAGACCACCTTTCATGCGCAGCGTCCGAATACGGTCGCGCCGCCCGGTCAGGATCTTGTGCGGATAGCATTGGTGACCCACATCCCAGATGATCTTGTCACGGGGGGTGTCGAATACCGCGTGCAGTGCCACCGTCAGTTCGACAACGCCCAAGCCGGCCCCCAGATGCCCGCCCGTTACCGACACGGCGCTGATGGTTTCGGCGCGCAACTCGTCCGCCACGAGCCGCAATTCACGGTCCGTCAGCGCCTTCAGATCGGCGGGAACCGTCACGCGGTCGAGGGTCGGGGTCTTTGGTCTGTCGGTCACGTGCGGTTCTCGGCTATAGTTTCGGCCGGTTTAGTCGAAATCGGCACCGGGAACAATCGCCTTAGACCTGCCTCCGGACGGATCAGCCGCCATAATGGGCGCGGAATGCGGTGATGACATGCGCAAGACCGGCATCGTCAATGTCCCGGTGCAGGACGATCCGAACCGTTGGTGACTGGCCGCCGATCAGAACGCCACGCGCCGCGAGCGCTGTGCGCAAAGGCGCGGTCCCGCCCCCTTCGGGTGTGAAGAAGACCATATTCGTCGCCTGACGCACCTGACCCGCACCCAGCGCCTGCAGCGCATCGGCCAGGGCCGCGGCGCGTCGGTGATCTTTGGCAAGCGTCGTAAGGTTATGCGCCAGCGCGTGGCGTCCTGCCGCGGCAAGCAATCCGGCCTGCCGCATGCCGCCGCCGAGTATCTTGCGGTGGCGCCGCGCCCGGGTAATGAGATCGGCGGGCCCGACCAGCACTGAACCGACCGGCGCGCCAAGCCCCTTCGACAGGCAGACGGAGACGGTATCGGCGATCCCGGCCAGATCTTGCGGCGCGCAATCCAGCGCTGCAATGGCGTTGAAGAACCGCGCGCCGTCGAGATGGACCGACAGCCCTGCCTGCCGCGCGGTCAGCGCGGCCGCGCGCATCTCGTCCAGTGGCACCGCGCGCCCACCCACGGTGTTTTCGAGGCAGAGAAGGCGGCTGACCGGATAATGCGCATCGTCGGGCCTGAGTGCCGCCGCGACGGCGTCTGGCGTAACGCCGCCCGATGGCGCCATCGGCAGAGGATAAAGCGCCACCCCCGCCAGAACCGAGGCGCCCGCAGCCTCGTCGGCAAAGACGTGATAGCCGCTGCCGACCATGACCTCGTCCCCGCGCCCGCAATGCGCCATGATCGCCGTCAGATTGCCCTGCGTGCCGGAGGACACGAACAGCCCCGCCTCCTTGCCAAGCATCTCGGCAAACTCGCGTTCCAGGCGGTTGACCTCCGGGTCTTCGCCATAGACATCGTCGCCGACTTCGGCCGCCGCCATTGCCCGGCGCATCGCGGCGTCGGGGCGCGTCACGGTATCGCTGCGCAAGTCGCAGATGATGTTCGCGCGGGTGGGGATGTCTGTCATGCCTTCATAGAGTGCCATATGGGTCCTACCCTCTCATGCTTCACGCGTGATGACGAAACGGGCCGCCGAACGCAACGTGTCGGCGGATACCCCATAGATGGCAAGCGCCGCCTCGGCCTCTTCGACCAACGTCTTGGCGCGTGCCCTTGCAGCGTCCAGCCCGAGGAGCGAGACGAAGGTGGCCTTGCCCGCCGCCACGTCCTTGCCGAGCTTCTTGCCCGCCTTGGCCGGGTCACCTTCGACATCAAGGATGTCGTCGGCGATCTGGAAGGCGAGACCGAGGGCGCGGGCATAGTCTTCGAGCGGCCTAGTGTCGGCCCCGGCGAGGATCGCCCCCGCCGTCGCAGCGAAGGTGAAAAGCGCGCCGGTCTTGCCCGCCTGCAGCCGGGTGATTTCTTCAAGCGTCAGCGGCGCGGCCGCCGTTTCGGCCGCGATGTCGAGCGCCTGGCCCAACACCATGCCTTCAGCCCCCGACGCTTTCGAAAGCGCGGCCACCAGGTCGATGCGGCGAGCGCCAAGCGACGGGTCACAACAAAGCTCAAAGGCAAGTGTCTGCAGCGCGTCGCCCGCCAGAACCGCCGTCGCCTCATCCCATTTCACATGAACCGTCGGCTGGCCCCGGCGCAGATCGTCGTCGTCCATACAGGGCAGGTCGTCATGAACCAGCGAATAGGCGTGCAGGCATTCAACCGCTGCCGCCACCGGCAAGGCGGCATTGCCAATGCCGTGCAATGCCGCCGATTCCATAACCAGAAAGGCCCGCAGTCGCTTGCCACCCGCAGCTGCATAACGCATGGCATGAACAACGGGCACATCGCTATAACCGGCCATCCTGGCGGCTAGAACCTTTTCAACAGCGCGCTGAACCTCAGCCAGACGGTCCTGAAACA
>JAOUMG010000317.1 GCA_029881635.1 Paracoccaceae bacterium
GCGCCAGTTACATTCTTACGGTCTGTTGCGCGGCAGTTTCCGTCCGGAAGCAGAGATTGCCACTTTGCGTGCCTATCTGCGCCAGCGGGAACGTCTGGTCGAATATGCAGCTGCCCATATCCAGCACATGCAGAAGGCGCTGATGGAGATGAACCTGCAATTGCATCATGTCGTCTCGGATATCACCGGGGCGACCGGCATGCGGATTATCCGTGCCATCGTCGCCGGCGAGCGCGACCCCGAGGTGCTAGCAGCTTTCCGAGACATTCGGTGCCACTCATCGATTGAGGTGATCAAGGCAGCCCTGGTCGGGAATGACCGAGATGAACATATCTTTGCCCTGACCCAATCTCTGGACATTTACGACTTCTACCAGACCAAGGTCGAGGACTGTGATCGTAAACTGGAAGGGGCGGTGGCAGCGCTGACCGTCAAAGCCGATGGTGACGTTCCCGCACTGCCCAAGGCGCGAACCAAACGCAAGCAGGTCAATGCGCCTTCGTTTGATGTGCGGGCGGCGCTGTATGGCGTTCTGGGCACGGACCTCACCCAGATCCATGGGCTTGGCCCATCGCTTGCCCTGAAGCTGGTCGCCGAATGTGGAACAGACCTGCGGGCGTGGAAGAGCGCCAAACACTTCACCTCGTGGCTCTGTCTGGCACCGGGCAACAAAATATCGGGCGGCAAGCTGCTGTCATCACGCACCCGGCGATCATCCAGTCGGGCTGCCGCGCTCTTGCGCCTGGCGGCGACGACTATAGGGCGCAGCGATACGGCCTTGGGGGCGTTCTACCGGCGGCTTTCATCTCGGATCGGCAAACAGAGGGCGGTGACAGCGACGGCACGCAAAATCGCTGTCCTGTTTTACAACGCTGTCCGCTTCGGCATGGCTTATCATGATCCGGGGGCCGCCGCCTATGAAGAGCGACACCGAACCCGTGTCTTGGCAAACCTACAACGTCGCGCCAAGATATTCGGCTTTGAATTGGCACCGTTGCCTGCCGCCGAGGCTGTTTCTTAGGAAGGCAACGGCGTACTTCGCGCGCGAGTCCCAATGAAGTACGCCTTCATTCGAGCGCATCGTGACGAGTTCGGTGTCCGGGCCATGTGCTGGATGCTTCGGGTCCATTTCTCTGGCTTCTACGCATGGCTCAAGGAAGCGTTAAGCCACCGTGCGCAGGAACACATCCGCCAGACCGAGCTGATCCGCCAGGCCTGGGCTGACAGCGGCAAGGTCTATGGCTATCCATTGGCCGGTAGGTGTTTGCTGTGCAAACACCGTAAGGCGCAAGCTCACCGACGATCTGCGTGACCAGGGTGAACGGGTTTCCGAGAACCGGATTGCGCGTCTGGCGTCCCTCGCCGGGATCGCTGCACAGGTCGGCTATCGGCGGCGCCCTGGACGGTATGGTGGCAAGCCAGCCATCGTGGCTGAGAACAGGCTGGAGCAGCAGTTCCAGGTGGCTGCACCCGATCAGGTCTGGGTGACAGACATCACCTACATCAAGACCCATGAGGGCTGGCTGTATCTGTGTGTCGTCAAAGACCGTCGTCGGGAGAACGATCCCCCGGATCGTTTTCTGATCCTCCTCCATCTCGCGCCGTGTGGTTGGCTGGTCGGCGAAAGCCAAAAAGGCAGGCCATGGTGCATTCAGATCAAGGCTCCCAATTCACGAGCCGGGAGTGGCAGACGTTCCTTCGTCAGCACAACCTCGAACCCACCATGAGCCGACGCGGCAACTGCCACGACAATGCCGTCGCGGAGAGCTTCTTGCAGCTTCTGAAACGGGAGCGGATCAGGCGGCGGACATATCCGACACGCGATGACGCAAGGCGTGACGTGTTCGAATACATCGAGCTCTTCTACAACCCGAAGCGCAAACACACGAGCAACGGCATGCAGTCGCCCGTTGAATTCGAAACCAGACAGCTCAAACTGAACAAGGCAGGTGTCTAAGAAACCAGGGGCACCTCAATGCATGAGGCGGTACCATCACCGAAAAACCCTTCTTCATGTTCCTGACCTACCCGGCGCCCTATGGACACTGGCCGTCGATCAAGGGGGAAGCGCAGAACAAGTTCGCCGAACTCTACAGCAATACGCCCTTCAACTCGGTGCCGCGTGAGGGCATCAGCCGTGAGCTCATTGAATGGTTACTGGTGAACCAGGACAAGGGTTTCAGGGATGATGAGTTCTACAAAGACATCCTTCAGATGCCCAACGACCTACCGACATTGCGAAACTACTATTCTCAGATGAGCATGGTCGATGAAGGCGTGGGGCAGGTTCTGGCCGCCTCGGAGCGTCAGGAGATTTTCGAAGATACTCTCGTGATCTATACCTCTGATCACGGGATGTCTCTTGGGCAACATGGCTTCTGGGGGCATGGAGAGGATACCTGGCCTTCCAATACCCATCGCGAAGCTCATCATATCCCCCTAATCATAAAGCACCCCGGGAAAAGTCACGGCGGAAAGGTTGCGGAAAGCCTGGTCGGTACAACCGAAATTCATGCTACCGTGCTCGATTACGAGGGCCTGCCCTTGCCGGAATCGGAGAACAGCCCTTCTCGCAGCCTGCGACCACTGGTGCAGTCGGGTGGTGACCATTGGGATGGCGCGGTGTTCATGGAACAGGAAGAAACACGCGCCATCCGTACCCGTGGATGGTTGCTGATGCAGCGGGTCAAAGGAACCGAGTATGATTTCTGCGCCGAACTTTACGACCTTGAGAATGATCCAGACGAACGCCAAAACCTGGCCGACGACCCCAATTACCAGGACGTTCTGCAAGACCTAACAGTTCGATTGAATGCTTATTTCTTGAAGTACTGCGATCCCAAGTGGGACCTTTGGCACGGTGGAACCGTAAAATCGAACTCGACCAGACCATTCCTTTGGCGCGAATTGTGGGGAGAAAATTGGGCACCGAGTTTCTGAACTCGCTGTAATTCTACACATGAGATTAGTCGACAAATAGTCTCTGTTGCACAAATCCCATGGGGGATTCATCTCGTGAATCCAGTTTGGTAGCTGGAATACATGAGCAGACCCACACCCCCGGCCTACAAGACAAGGAACTGGCCCTCCTATTGCGAAGCGCTGAAGCGCCGCGGCTCGCTGACGATCTGGTTCGATCCCGCCATGACCTGGGAAGCCGCGCCCACCGGCAAGCGTGGGCGCCAGCCCGACTACAGCGATGCCGCCATCCAGACCTGCCTGACGATGAAGGTGCTGTTCGGCATGGCGCAGCGGCAGACGACCGGGTTCGTCGAGAGCCTGCTGCGGCTGGTCGGTCTGGACTGGGTGGTGCCTGACTTCAGCACGCTCAGTCGCCGCCAGAAGACCCTGATGGTCAACATTCCCTATCGCGGTTCGGACGGTCCATTGCACCTGCTGGTCGACAGCACGGGGATCAAGGTGGAAGGCGAAGGGGAATGGAACGCCCGCAAGCACGGCGGCTCGAAACGACGCGTCTGGCGCAAGATCCATATCGGGATCGACGAGAAATCCTTGGAAATCCGTGCGGCCGAGTTCACCACAAGCGACGTGGGCGACGCGCCGATGCTGCCGGAACTGCTCGACCAGATCCCGCCCGAACAGGAAATCGCCAGCGTCACCGCCGATGGCGCCTTCGACACCCGTAAGTGCCACGACGCCATTGCGGCCCGTGGCGCCGCCGCGGTCATCCCGCCCCGCAAGAACGCCAAGCCGTGGAAACCCAACACCGCCGGGGCGGTCGCTCGCAACGAAATCCTGCGCATCTCGAAGCGTGTCGGTCGGACTATCTGGCGACGATGGAGCGGCTATCACCGCCGAAGCCGCGTCGAGACCAAGATGCACTGTGTCAAGCTGCTTGGGCAACGCCTGTCCGCCCGGGACTTCGATCGTCAGATGGCCGAGTTCCAGGTCAGAGTCGCCGTCATGAACGGCTTCACCGCGCTCGGAACGCCCATCACAGAGGTCGCAGGATAGGCGTGCCTGGGGAAAGGGGACGTCCGGAAATCAGCCGATTTGTGCAACAGAGTCGTTCCGATCCCTTCTTTCATGACC
>JAOUMG010000318.1 GCA_029881635.1 Paracoccaceae bacterium
GATCAGGGCAAGCTGGGCGCGGGCAGCCTCTACCTCGGCGGATTTCGCGATCTTTTCCGGTGCCGAGGCCAGCAAGCCTTCGGCCTGATCGAGGTTGTCGAGCGCGAGATGGGCGCGCACCAAACCACCGTAGGCGGCGGCATTCTCAGGCTCTTCGCCCAGAATGGCGGCAAAGGTTTCGGCGGCATCGACAGCGGCACCTTCGGCCAGCATCGCTTCGGCGGCCTCCAATGCCTCACCCAGACCATCGTCACCGGCCATTGCCGAAAGCTTGTCGACAAAGGCCTTGAGTTCGGAGCCCTGAACCGCGCCCTGGAATCCATCGACCGGCTTGCCTTCAAAAAAGGCATAGACCGTCGGAATCGACTGGATGCGCAACTGGGCCGAGATGTTGGGATTTTCATCCACGTTGATCTTGACCATCCTGACCTTGCCCTTGGCCGCCGTCACCGCCGCCTCAAGCGCCGGGCCGAGGGTTTTGCACGGCCCGCACCAAGGCGCCCAGAAATCGACGATGACCGGCACCTGCTGGCTGGCTTCGATGACGTCTTTCATGAACCTGGCTTCGGACACGTCCTTGATCAGGTCTGCGGTGGTTTCAGGTTTTGCCTGGCCGAATTCGAGCATATTTGCCCCCTTTGATCCTGTGTTGCCCCCTATATGCGCGCGCGGGGTCAAAAGGCCAAGGGGCATCAAACTGGAAAATAGGACTTTACCGTCCCTGTGCGATGGCGCAGCGTCAGAACCGAAACCGGAGAAACCCATGACCCGACTACTGCTGACATTTGGTGATTCAAACACCCATGGCACCCCGCCGATCACGGTGCCGGGACGCTATGAACGGTTTGGCGAGGATACCCGCTGGCCGCAGGTGGCACTAGCCGCGCTGGGGCCGGACTGGCGGCTGGCCGAGGAAGGGCTGCCGGGGCGCACGACCTGTTTCGCCGACCCGGTGATGGGCAGCCATATGGAAGGGAGCGAGGGCCTGAAGATCGCGCTGCAAAGCCACGGGCCGATTGACGCGATGACGCTGATGCTGGGCACCAACGACTGCAAGGCGAGGTTCGGTGCGTCGGCGGAACGGATCGCGGCGGGGATGGCGGGGCTTCTGGATATCGCGATGGGGGTCGAAATGCAAACGCGGCATGGCGGTTTCAAGGTTTTGCTGATCGCACCGCCGCCGATTCTGGAACAAGGCCCGATTGCGGGCCAGTTCACCGGTGCCGCGGCGAAATCAACTGCACTGGCGGGGGCGTTGCGCGATCTCGCCAGGGTGCGCGAGATCGGGTTTCTGGATGCGGGGGCCGTGATCCGGTCAAGCCAGACAGACGGCGTTCACTTTGAACCTGAGGCGCATCGCCTGTTGGGGGCTGCCGTGGCGAACGCTTTGGCCGGGTTATAGGGGTTTTGGGCTGATCGCGAACCCGTACAGAGATCTGGTTGTCTTGGTTACGCGCTGCCAGTTATTGAAACAGATCGCCCGGAGAGGCAGGCAATCGCCCCGCGCCTTCGGTGGTTGCCGGGCGAAGCCGGGTTGTCGCCTGTGCTGACAAATGGCTGAAAACGTGGCTTCCTACGAAACGCGAACCGCCGGTCACGGTTTGTCGAAAAACGGGGTCATCTGCGCGACGATGACCGAGTTTTCGGCCAGCGCCTGATCCATCAGCGCGCGTTCGTCGGCGTCGATCTCATGGCCCAGCGCTTCGCGTTCCTCGATGGTGCCATAGCCCGTGACATCCAGCGGCGCCATGTCGGCCTGTTTCAGGATCGCGACGGTTTCGCGCACGGCCTCTGCCTCATCCACACCCGAAGCGTAGCAAATGAGCGCCGCCCCCGTCGCCCCCTTGGGCAGACCGTCGCCTGTCTTGCGCCCGACCTCGATGACGAGCGTGAAGACCTGCTGGGGGCGCTTTGGTTTCGTTTCGGTCATTATCGCCCCTGTCAGTGGATACCGCCCCTTTACTTACGCGCTTTGACAACGGGGCGAAAGCCATTCCAGAGGCGTCCTTATGGGCTGACATCCGCCAATGGTAAGGTTTTCCACACTCCCGGCCAGATTGAAAATCACCGCTTTTTATGCTATCTAAACGTTTATTGCCTTGGCAGCTATATTGGTAGTGACCTTGCCGAGTGGTGGGCGGATAGGTTTGCCTATCTGATTGTTTTAAAATCAAATTTTTTAAACGGAGGATTCCGACATGGCACGTAAGACTGGCCGTTCTTCGGCATTGGCCGAAGGTTTTGAACCCAAAAGACTGATCATTGAATGCGCAGCGGGCGCGAAGCTTGCCCAGCAAGGTATGAGCCTTGCCGCCGACGATGCGCCATCCAATCTGGTCAAGGCAATCAAGGAGGCGGGCGGTACGATTGACCCCGAATTTGCCCCTGTCCTCATCCCCGCCGTGACCTTGCAAGACCCGATGGCTGCGGGTTTTGACAACTCCACCCGTTTCGATGTCTCGGCAGAGACCGATGCCTGCACGATGATCCTCGTGGCCGACGGGGATGCCGAGGTGGCCGATGAACTGGCCAAGCATCCCGAAGTGCGTCAGGTCTATGCCGACCTGCCGATCGAGCCATGCCTCATCTGCCCCGGCAGCCCACCCTTGGGCGACTTCAACGACGTCAAGCGATTGTTGTGCACATCGCGCCTGCATGGACGCGGGATGCATGGCAATGGTGTGTTGCTGGCGATTGTAGATACCGGCATCAGCCGGACGCATCTGGCCTCCAAGGGTTTGACGCCGGCGATGGATGCAGCCCGTAGCTGGGTGCCGGGTCCGGGCATGACACCGTTCAATGCGCCGGTCGGACACGGGACCATGTGCGCCTATGATGCCCTGCTTGCGGCGCCTCGCGCCACATTGCTGGACATACAGCTGCTGCGATCGACGGCGGGTGGCGGTTTTTCCGGGTTCCTGTCGGATGCTGTGCGCGCTTTTGTGCATTTGCGCGGCGTCATGAACGCGCCCCGGCGGCCAGGTGAGACGCGGTCGCTGGTTGTCAATAACAGTTGGGGCATGTTCCATCCCAGCTGGGATTTTCCGCCGGGTGATCCGCGGAACTATTCCGACAACCCGAACCATCCGTTCAACCGCGCGGTGGCCGCGCTGGAGTCGGCAGGCGCCGATATCCTGTTTGCCGCCGGGAACTGTGGTTCCAACTGTCCTGACGGGCGCTGTCAGGGGGTAACGACTAACACCATCTATGGCGCGAATGGACATCCTTCGGTTCTGACCGTGGCCGGGGTCGATACGACGAAGCAGCGTGTCGGCTATTCCAGCCAGGGGCCAGGGCGACTGTCGCGCAACAAGCCTGACATATCCGGGTACACGCATTTTGCAGGCTCGGGCGTTTACGCGGCTGACGGGGGCACATCTGCGGCCTGCCCGGTGGTCGCCGGTGTTGTGGCTGCGGCACGTACCAGGCGGCCTTTCGTGCCGGGCAACCCAGCCGCTTCGCCACATGCGATGCGCGATCTGGTCCGGTCGACGGCGCAGGATCTGGGTGCAGCCGGATTCGATTTTGACACCGGCTGGGGGGTCGTCAACGGTTGCGCCATTGCGGACCGAATTGCGCCGCGCCCGGTGATCATCGACATCTGTCGCCGTTATCCGTGGCTGTGCTATCCGCGCCCCTTCCCGTTGCCATTCTCGCCTTTCCCACCCATTCCGCCCATACCGCCAATTCCGCCGCGCCCGCCGTTCGGGGCCGATGCGGAAACGGAACCGGGTCTGGACCATATGGCCGAAATCGAAGAGGATGATGGCGAACTGACGGCAATTCTGACTACCGCCTGGCAACGCGGCTATGAAGCCGCCATGCAGGGCGGGGCTGGGCATGGCCCGAAGGCGCCACAAGCGGATAAGGATTGTGGCTGCGGCTGCGGCAGCTAGGCACAGTAGCGGCTTCAGGCACCAAGGGAGGAAAAAGATGTCGGACGGCATGCTACTGGTACAGTTCCGCATGGAAACGGGACCAACCACGCTCGCGGCGGCAGCCAAGCGGCTGGGGGTGGAAAGCGGCGATTTCGATCCGGATT
>JAOUMG010000319.1 GCA_029881635.1 Paracoccaceae bacterium
CGGCGCCTGCGCGCCCGCCTTCGATTTCGAGACGAAACCGGGCGAAATCGACCGGATGATCGAGGCGGTGAATACCTCCGGAGCAACGGTCTGTCTTGTCGGTCTCGGCGGCGGGCGGCAGGAAAAATGGATCATGACGTACCGTGACCGGATGCCGGGGGTGAAGCTCTGGCTGCCGCTTGGCGGCACGATCGACTACGAAAGCGGCACCTTCGACAGACCCCCGTCCTGGATCACCGAGTGGGGGTTCGAGTGGCTCTACCGGCTCGTCAGGGAGCCACGCCAGCGCTGGCACCGCTATGTGGTGCATGAGCCGCCATTCCTTTGGGCAGTGCTGAAGCAGCGGCTTGGACTCTACCGGAATCCTTTCGGATGACTGTCAGCTTTGCCTCATGCTCTTGAAAAGGTCTGGTTTTCCGGCATCCGGCGCCAGCACCCAATCGTAGATCCGGCGAACTTGCCGGGCTTTGGCCGACCAGGTGAAATGATCCGCGATCCGCGTGCGGGCCGCCTCGGATTTCGGGGCCAGCGCATCAGGGTCCGCCACGATCCGTTCCAACATGGTCCCGAAAGCACCGATGATCTCCTCGCGCGTACCCACCGGCACCTTGTACCCGACGCTCTCATCGACCAATTCGCCGGGCCCGGCATAATCGACAATCACCGGCACCACGCCGAGGGCCATCGCCTCGAGCACCACACCGCCACCGAACTCCCGGATTGAGGGAAAGCTCAGGATCTGCGCCGACGCCAGAACGTCCTGCACATCCTGGTGCGGCAATTGCCCGTGAAACGTCACCGCTCGGCCGAACTCACCTGCTCTGACCTGTGCCTCCAGCGCCGCCCTCATCGGCCCGTCGCCCACGATGTCCAGCTCCAGGCGCCCGGCCTTCAGCAGGGGCGCGGCGGCTTCAAGCAGAATGTCCGGCCCCTTGTAGGGCACCAGCCGCCCCAGAAAACAGGCACGCAAGGGCCCTCCCGCATAAGGCGATGCCACCCGGTTGAACCGGGTGGGGTCGATGGCATTCTCCGGAAGCCAGAATGTGCGATCCCGGTATGTCTCGGGGACTTCGCTTTGGGTATGGCGCGATCCGGCGATGATCGCCGCGCTCGCCCGGTACATCGCCGCCCGCCCGGGCAACATCCGGTAAGCCCCCCGCACATACGACAACCACTCCTTTTCGCGCTTCCGGGCGTCACCGAATCCCGGCGGCCAGGGAACACCGCCATTGAGCGGCCCCAACAGGAAGGGTACCCCCGCCCGTCCGCATTTCCGGGCGATGGGCGAGACGGTCGTCGGCGTCAGCGGAGTGATCCTGTGAACGAGATCGTACTCGCCCGCCCGGATCGCCGGGCCGAACTCTTTCCAGACCAGGCGCTCGAAATAGGGATAGGTCAGCGCGGTGATGGCGGTCACTATCGTCCAGCCCTTGCCCGATCCCATGCGGAGAATTTCGGCGAGTTTGTGCATCGGGCGCGCCAGCGCTTCGGAATCGATGGCGGTGAAGTCCGAGCCTTCGACCAAACCGGCTCTAAGGATCGCTTCACGGTTCCGGATCTGTGTGACGATATGCACGTCCGCCTCTTCGCGCAGCGCATGCGCCAGCGACCATCCCACCAAGGGCACGCTGACCCATTCCGGGTTTGCAGCTTCGGCGATGACAAGAACGCGCGGTTTGTCCGGCATCGGGCAACCTCTCGGGCAGATCTCCAAGCGCAAACTAGGACACGGATCGGGGAAAATCTCTCTTTTGTTCAAGACCTTCGGTATTTGATGCAGGAATGCCACCCGGGAACATCGCGCCTCTTCCGGCTGCTTTGCCCGGAATGGATTGAACGCTACATTGCCGCCGGAAATTCCCCGCTCGTGTTCAGAGTACCGCCTTGTTGAAGAACTTTCTTGCATTCGCCATCTCCGGATTTCTGTCTCTCCTTCTCGCTGAAGGTGTGCTGCGGCTTGTATTGGATCCGGTCGATTATCTGGCCGCCGCAACGGTAGCCGATCCAATCCTGCAACACCGGATTGAAGACGGCGCCAGCGGTCATGATGCCTGGGGATATCGCAACCCAGCCGTACCCGCGACTGCCGAAATCATGGCGATCGGCGATTCCATGACCTATGGGATCATGGCGAAATCCAAGGAGGCCTGGCCGGCACAACTGGGCGAAATCACCGGCAAGCAGGTCTACAGTGCCGCTCTCGGCGGGTACGGGCCACTGCAATACCTGCATATTCTCCGGACAAGAGCGCCCGAACTGAACCCGGATCGGGTCGTGGTGATGATCTATCCGGGCAATGATCTTCTGGACAGCTACAACCTGGCTCATTCCAATCCGAACTGGAGTACTTATCGGCTGAGCAATGTCGGCGACGTTGAGCCGGATGTCTTCCTGCCCGAGGAGTTGCCGCCTTCGGCAACCCGCTGGCTGCGCGAATGGCTTGCGCATCACTCAGTACTCTACCGCATCGTGACGCAGCTTCCGGTATTCGACGAGGTGCGCCGAGATTCCGTTCGGGGCAGGTCGGATACCAATTTCGACTATGAACATCTCGGCCAGACCATGATTCTCGATCCGGTGCGCACGTTCAATTTTGCCAATTCCGAGGACCCGAGGAGCATCGAGGCCATTGGGATCATCAGACGTGTCCTGGCCGAGATGTCGGAGTTCTGCCAAGAGAACGGCATCGCCCTTCACATCGCGCTGATGCCTGTTCGCGAACACGTCTTTCACGCCGTGACCCAAGGGCTGGCCGCCGAGGACGAGGCCCATATGCAGGAATTGAACGACAGCATGCTGGCCATCGAAACCATGCTGATCGAGGCCATCGAGAATGAAGGGCTGCCCTGGACCAACCTGCGACCGATCTTGGAAAATGCTCTGGAAACCACGCTTGTCTATCCACCTGCCGACGGGCATCCCAATGCCGCCGGTTACCGGGCCGTGGCTGAACATCTGGCGGGCCGGCTGTGAACAGCCTCTGGATCAGACTGGCCTGCATCCTGCCGGGGCTCGCCCTGATGGGCTGGGTGCTGATGGACGGCCCGATGATCGGCAGCGGGATCGGCTTCGGGCTTTTCGAAAAGCTGATCTTCGCTTTCGGCGTCCTGACCGCCCTTGCCGGACTTCTGCCTTTGCGCTTCACGGCGAATTATCTGGCCTTCTTCGTCATGACCGTTCTGATGCTGGTGGTCGCCGAAATCGTGCTGCAAAGCACGGTGCGGGGGCGGTATTTCTCGTCCAACGAATTCGACGAACGCGTCCTCTTCAAGATGCGCCCCGGGGCAGAGCGGAAATTCACCCATCTTCCCGCGAATGGCGGCAAGACCGTCTCCTACAGGGTCAATTCCGACGGCTATGTCGGGCCTGAACTCTTGCCGGTGGGAGAGCGTACCCGCGTCGTGGTCTTCGGCGACAGCTTCACTCATGCAGAATTCTCAGCCTATGAGGACCGCTTCACCACCCGCTTGCGGGGCGAGTTGTCAGAACGTCTCGGCCGCGAGGTCGAAGTGATCAATGCCGGGGTCGCCGGCTACGGGCCGGACCAGATCCTGCGCCGGATGCAGACCGAACTGGATATGCTTCGGCCCGACCTCGTGATCGTCAATATCTTCACCGGCAACGATTTTGGTGACCTCCTAAGAAACCGGCTTTACCGGCTGGACGAGACCGGTAGGCTGGTCGAGAACGACTATCGCCTAAGCCCCGAACAGGAACGCCAAATTGCGCTCAACCGGCATGAACTGATCCTTCTTCGCGTCCTGAAGGATGCCTGGCGGCGGCTTTCCCCGAGTGGCCCCGATCATTTCAAGACCTTCGATCCCGCTGACTGGATCGAACGTGCGATGGCCCAGCACCTCCGCGAATACGAGGAATTCGTGGTCCGGGGCGACAACATTGTCGGCGAATTCTCGGTCGATCCCTATACCGTCGATATCGCGGTCGATCCTGACCTGCCGTCAAGCCGCTACAAGCTCCGAATGATGGCGGCAGTATTGGATGCCATGAAGGCCGAGGCCGACCGCGCGGGGGTCCCCTTG
>JAOUMG010000320.1 GCA_029881635.1 Paracoccaceae bacterium
GGTGTAGTGTCCAGCATTGAGCCAAAAACGCCGCATGCTGCTTCTAGGATGGACAGCTGCAAATCGACAGCTTTGATAAATACCACCGCACTGGTAGGCGCTACGCCCGGTGAACCGCCGTCGACATGAAAACGGGTCAAGCTGCGGCTAGCAAAGTTGCCTCGCGCATTTTGAGGGCTGGACGCACCATTTCCTGCGAACTGTCGAAACCTTCGTCCACAAGATCCTCAAATAAGATTTCCAACTCGGCTTCTGCGGTACCAATTGCTTTTCTCGACTGATCCGCCAGCAACAGGGTTTCGGCTATCGCGCCGTTCGCATAGATCAACTCATGGCCTTCCAGGAGAATGTGATAGTAATCAATCTCTTCTATGGTTGTGTCCACCGCGATAGATTTCCCATTGATCAGGGATTTGATTGGCACAAGGACCTCTTCAACGCCGAACATGAGCTGCACAGCCCAACCCGTTGCAAGAACACGATGATTGGGGGATAGGAACAACGGTCTCTCAGGCGAGCCGGGGCCCAAAGCATGCCTCTCGACGCGAACTGGCCTCAGGTGCGGCCAAGCCTGCAATTCAGATTTCGACAGATGCATTTTGCCGATCCATCTAACCGGCTGAAGTCCATGGTCCACCGTTTTTACACAGTCCCATTCCTTTAGATCTTCCACTTTTTTCGGGCCCAAGCTGGTGCTTATCATTGTTCCGGCCGCAAAGCAGATGATGATAGGCGCTGGACTTGCCGTGAAATCCTTTTCGCCTGTGTCGTTAGCGCGCACAAAGCCGGTGTATGTATTTCCGTCCGCGCCAATATAGTCGAATTCGTAATGAGATTTCGCAGAACCAACTTGTGTATTCGTTGCACCAACGAGCGAGAGTGAATCACTTGGATCGTAGTCGTGAATGTCGATCTGAAGGTTTTTCTCACTGAACGTCCCAAGCTCTATCGAAACCGAATCCGCTTCGGTGTCGCCAACGAATTCGACGCTAAAGTTTTTCACTTTTTTACTTGGATCGGCAATGATCGTGACGTCGCCGCCACCGGGTATGTCGATTACCACTGTGTCACCATTGCCAACCATGACAATGGAACCGCTCACCGTAACGATGATTGTAGCCATACTGTCTCTGCCTCGTGCAAACCGTCATTTGGCGCGGTTTGCTGGTGGTCAACTTGACGCAATTTTCGGGCAGATTTTACTGTTTTTTCGCCAAAAGGCGGCTATCTCCTCCTTTGAGGCATTTATCACACAGCGGAAAAGTCGCAAAGATCACGGTATACCTTGATCATTTCGGTCAGTGCGGACGTCAGCGCCTGGTCGTTTTTCATTGCGGTTTCAGTAAATAGTTGGTGGGCCGTCAATTGAACATTTTGAACCTTCTCAAGCGAAGATTCCGCGACATCCAATGTTCGCTGTTCAATAACAAATCCATGCTCAACAAGACGGGACATTGCGGCACGAGTTCGTTTGCGCGCTTCGTGCATCTTTATAACCGCAGTTCTTCCGCCGAACTTCTTGACTGCATAGTGATGCCCTTGCTCAAGGACCAGCTTGATTTGATCTTGCGCTCTGATCAGCTTGATCCCCGCATGGAGTAGTGCGGTGCCATGATCGCAATGGCCGGGCAGAGTAAATTCGATCCAAACATCTTCTGTCGCGAGATTGCTGACATGCGCGCGGACAGCAATTTTACGGTCGCAATGGGCACTGAACCTGTCACTCAGCTCGTCGAGTAAGACGTCCAAATCTACCTGTTTCAGCGTATTGATCTGCAACGCCGACAGCACAGATATCAATGCGGTATCCAACTCGGTCGGTTTCTCGGGAGGCAGTTGTTGTGCGGGTATCTCAAGCAACTTGGAAAGACGAACGAGGGTCTTGCGTATCTCGACCGCCAGATTGTCCTGGTCGATAGCTTCGGCCTCGAATTCTCTGGAAACCGAAATGCATCTGATCTTTTCATTCGTCAACGAATTCGACAGCGCAAGCCAATCGTTAATATCACCTCCACTCACCGACGGTGCAATTGATGGTTCACACCATGTAAGGGACCATGCTTCGGCTGTCTGTTTTCCCTGCCGCCGTTTCACAATCATCCTAAATATGTCGGGACAAGCAGCACGTACTTCATGCTGAAAAGCATCGAGCGGCAACAATTGTTCCTCGATCACCGCCATGATCCCAGCTTCCAGTCTGCCTTGCTCGGTAAACCTAACAAAAGCCTGGCGAAGCGGGAGAGCATCCGCTCGATCCTCTGAACGAATGATAGCTATCCAATTGTTTTCTAGGGCTTGCTCATGTTTCTGACCGGCCCAGCTTGTTCGGCAAATCGCAGGTATCTCGAGGTATTCAACCGTCGATGTGGCCGCAGAGGTCAAGAAATCTCGAATCCGGCTAGCGGAAGCAAATGACGGCATTTCGTTGGAGTACCTCAATTTTCCTACCTAACCACTGAATGCCGTGAACGAGGGGGCGCTAGTGCAACACTCTACCCAAGGTCCCGAAAAGTTCCAGCACTTCGAGGGTTTCATCGACGACGCGGAGGCAGCACGGTCTGACGGAGTGCAACCACAATTGCCCCGGCTCAGCGCCGCGTCAGCAATATTGCGGTTCGTCCGGAGAAAGTTACCCGATAGCTTCGCGCGCGAGTTTCTGAATGCGCCCGATCATCGCCCGCAGGCCGTTTGAACGCTGCGCGGAAAGGTGGTCGTTCAGCCCGAGGCGCGCCAGTTCAGCGCTGGCATCCACCTTCAACACATCCGTCACCGTGAGCCCGGAATAAAGCGCATGGAGCACGGCAATCAGGCCGCGCACGATCATCGCGTCACTTTCGCCCTGAAAATCGAACAGCGCCGCTGAACCCTGGCCTTCGATGCGCGGCAGCAACCAGACCTGACTGGCACAGCCATCGACTTTGGTAGCCGGCACCCGGAAGGCTTCGTCCAGTGGTGGCATGGCTTTGCCAAGCTCGATCACGTGGCGGTAACGCTCTTCCCAGTCATCGAGAAACTCGAATGTCTCGGCTATTTCTTCAAAGGCTTGGGTCGCCATTGCTGTCTCCGTTGGCAATGACCATCAGGTAGCCACAATACAGTCGAAGGTCCAGCCACGCGGGGCTCTTTTCACCGGCGCACGAATAAGCTACCCAAGGCATGACGGATTGAGGGAGTTCGACCGCATGAGATTGCCGATACTTGCGCTGATGTTGGCGGCGCTGACCTTGACGAGCTGCGGGCGCATCCGGGAAAGCCGCATCCTGAACCCCTTCAACTGGTTTGGCCGCTCACAGGAAAGCCAGACGGTTGTCGCCGAAGACCCCAACAGAATCGCCGATGGCCGGCAACTGGTGGCGCAAGTCACCGAGCTGGAAATAGCCCGGCAACCGGGGGGTGCGATCATCCGGGCATCGGGCCTGCCGCCGACCCAAGGCTGGTGGAATACCGAACTTGTCGCCGATAACGACGGCGAGCCTGTCGACGGTGTTTTGACCTACCGGTTCGTGATTGCCGAGCCGATCGGACCAAAGCGGGTGTCAACGCCCCAGTCGCGCGAACTGACCGCCGCCAAATATCTGTCTGACATCAAACTGGCAGAGATCCGTCAGATTGTGGTTCTGGGCGTTCAGAACAGCCGTTCCGTTCGCCGCTAAACCGCAACGCCGTCAGACCTGCACCACCCGTACCGACCCGCCTTTCGCCGACAGGGCAATTTCGCCCTTGCAGAGGCGGATGGCATCAGAGCCGAAAACTTCGCCGCGCCAGCCTTTGAGCGCGGGAACTGAACGTTCGCCCGCAGCCAGCGCATCAAGATCGCCGGACGACGCAATAAGCTTCTGCGCCACGCCAGCACCTTCGGATTTAGCCTTGAGCAAAACCCGCAAGAGATCGGCCAATGCCGGATTGACCTGCAACTGTTCCCGTCTGGTGTCGGCTTTCGGAAAATCTTCGGGCTTGACCTCAAGCCCGGCGGCCACGGCGGCCAGAATACCCTCGGCTACATCGGCACGGCGACCATCGCGCAGCAACA
>JAOUMG010000321.1 GCA_029881635.1 Paracoccaceae bacterium
TCACCATACCGACGCCCATAGCCTGCAACCGCCCGACCTGTGCGGTGATATCTGCTGCGGCATTTGCCACCGAAGCGGTGGCGGCAGCGGCATCCATGGTCTGACCGATCAGCCCCAGACTGTCCGCCGTCGGGGCAATCAGCGCCGCTTGGGGTTTGAAATCCTGCAAGCCGCTGGCGGGTGACATGACTTCCGCTGTCGCCTGACCGAAGTCCGGGCAATATGTTTGCAGCAGGAAACCATGGCGCAGGGCCGTGGCGCGGATCGCGGGGATGGTATAGTCCATCGACCCCGCCGCCAGTACAGCCAGCCGCAGCGGCGCCGTGCCTGCCGTGTCAATCCGCGCTGACGCCGACACCAACAGCTTATCCAGCGCCAAAAGCTGGTTCAGGTCCAGATCGCGTTTGGCCAGGTCAACCAGAACCGCCCCCGGAATGGGGCTGTCATCCTTGGAAAGAGAGCGCAGCGTAGCGCGAAAGCTCTCAGGCGCGGCTCGGAGCCAGGAAAGTCGCCCGTTGGAAAGATCCAGCATCTGCGCCGACCCCAATCCTATGCGTTGTCAGGCCGAAGCCTTTTTCATGATGTTGTCTATGATATCGCGGACAGATTTGATCGCTTCGATCTCGCTGTTGGAAAACCGGGTATCAAACTTACGCTCAATTGCGACCACAAGGCGCACATGGCTCAGGCTATCCCATTCCTCGACATCGTCGCCGGTTGAATCTTCGCTCAGTTCGGACGGGTCAACATCCATCACATCTTCGAAAACTTCAAAAACACCTTTCAGCGCGCTTTCGCGATCCATTTTATACCTTTCAACATGACAACACCCAAACGGTCCTTACACTACCCCGGTCCGCACGGCTCGGATGAGGTCGGGTTATCCGTCATACGTTTGCATTACCCCGGTCATATCCAAAATTTGCTTGGGGAGCAGCCAGTTAGAGTCTCATTTTCAGCAGCGGTGTGATGACATTTTTCAAAGGCAAGCGCAACAAGATGCATCGGCGCGCGAACCGGAAATACCTTTCATGGTCCTCTGACTAGGGTAGCGGGGTGGCCCTCTGATATGGCTGGCGGCAAACTTGGAACGAGGCAGCCGAAAGCTTCATGAAGCCCGGAAAAAAACGGAAACTCGTTACCTCAGAACGCGTTATCGATTGTACCGCGCCTGACCTCGCAGGCCCGTTTTCCGGCACATTCCCCCAACCTGCAACCGCGGCTGCGTGACATTCCGATGGAAGGCGCCTGCCAGCAAGGGGTTGAAACAAAGACGGCCATTACTGCGGAATTGTCGTTGAATTTGAATGTCGGCGGTCCACCGCCGCTGCAATAATGACATTGTGGATTTACAAAAATTGCATTTGCTTGCAGTTACTCCATCATGAATTTTTTCGGCAACGGTCCGACTGACGTAGCGACCAAAAGTTTAAGGATTTGATGTGACTATAAGCGAAAAGGCAATTCAAGCGCGCAGCGATCTGGCAGAGATCATCGGCCAGCGTAGCGATCTGGGCAGGCTGATCGAAACAGTCTTGTCGGTCTGGCCCGAACATGCGGTCTATCTGCGCCAGAGCTTCGCGCAAAGAAGCCCTGCACTCCTGGACACCAGCAATACAATGGCAGCGGCAATACTGCGGCTTGCCGGTGACCGCGCGACCGAAACCGCCGAAGACTACCGTTGGCTCTGCGCCCAGATTCAGGAAGAAGAACTGTATTTCGCGCGCAACGATACCTATCGCTACGCCTCGTTCGAACAGACAAACGCCCATGTCTATTCAGACGACAACTTCATGCGGCGTTACATGCACGGGCTGCTTTTCAGCCATGTGTTGTGGTTCATGCACCTGTCCAGCCTGCATTTCTTTGCCGGACGCCTGTCAGCGCGTTTGCGCGGCCGTGACCGGGTTCTGGAGGTCGGATCGGGGCATGGGCTGATGCTCTTTCTTGCCCTGCGCGATCTTGGCATGTCCGAAGCTGTCGCATGGGATCTGAGCGAAGTTTCGCTGGAACAGACCCGTGAGGCTCTGGCCCTTCTGGGCATGGCTGACCGCGCCCAGCTTGTTGTGCAGGATATGCATCAGGCACAGCCACAGGACAAACCCTTCGACCTCGTGATCCTCAGCCATCTTCTGGAACATCTCGACGATCCGGTCGACGCGCTGCAACGGCTCAAGGGCGTCGTGGCCAAAGGTGGTTTTCTTTTCGTCAATATTCCGCTGAACGCGCCGATGCCCGACCACCTGATCTTGCTGCGTACACCCGAAGAGGCAATGGAGATCATCGAAAAAGGCGGGTTCAGAGTGCTGGAGATCGCTTCGCATACCACCCAAGGGATTCCGCTGCCCAAGGCTTTGCGTTCCAAGACCGCCGTGACCTGTTCGATTATCGCGGAGCCCGTCTGACGCCCCGATTGCCTAAGGTGTACCGTTAATGCTTTTCAACTCCCTGATCTTCATCCTGGGATTTCTTCCGGTCGCGGTCGGCGGATACTATGCCTTGGCGGCATTGCGGTTGGAAATGCTGAGGCTGCCGTTTATCATATTAATATCATTGTTTTTTTATGGCTACTGGACGCCGCAATACACGATACTTCTGACTATCTCGACGGTGCTCAACTATGCGTTCGGGCGATGGATCGGCGATGCAGCAGCAAAGGGCCAGTACCGGATAAGAAGCCTGCTGGTCACTTCGGGGGTTGTGCTCAATCTCCTGGCGCTCGGCTATTACAAATACGCCAACTTCTTCCTGAACAACCTGAATTCCCTTGTCGATACCGGCCTGACGCTTGACCGGATCATCCTGCCGCTAGCCATATCCTTCTACACATTCCAGCAAATCGCCTATCTGGTCGATGTCGGGCGCGGGACGGTCAAGTCCGGGGGGTTCCTGTCTTACGTGGCCTTCGTGATCTTTTTCCCCCAGCTTATCGCCGGCCCGATTGTCCATTTCCAGGAACTGGTGCCGCAGCTGATCAAGAAACCAAGGCTGGACCGGGCGCTTCAGAACATCCTGATCGGGCTGATCATATTTGCGATCGGCCTGACGAAGAAAACCGTCTTTGCAGACTCCGCCGCCCTCTTTGCCTCACCGGTCTTCGATATGGCCCGCGATGGTACAACGCCCGGTTTGGCCGCTGCCTGGGGCGCTGCCTTTGCCTATACGTTGCAGGTCTATTTCGATTTCTCGGGTTATTCCGATATGGCGATTGGCCTGGCGCGGATGTTTGGCATGAAACTGCCTCTCAACTTCCACTCGCCCCTGCGCGCCGGGTCCATTTCCGGCCTCTGGCAGCAATGGCACATGACGCTGGGCCGGTTTGTGCGCAGCTATGTCCTGCAACCGCTGGCGGCACCCCTGGCGCGCTGGTCCGCAAATAAAGGTCACGACCGCAAGACCGGTCATCGGTATTCCGTGATGTTGCCCATGTTCATCTCGATGGTGGTTATCGGTGTCTGGCACGGCGCTGGCTGGAATTTCGTCCTGTTTGGCGCGCTCCACGGGTTATACATGGTGATCAATGAGGCATGGAATTTCCGCAAACGCCAGCGCAAGGCAAAACCTCTGCCCGCCTGGATGACAACGCTGATGGACCGCGGCGGCGGCCACGTCCTGACGGTGCTGGCATTTGTCGTCGCCGCCATCCCCTTTCGCGCCGCGACCGAGGCCGCAACTGCCCGCATGTACGGGGGCATGATCGGCGTCGGAGGCGATACCTCGTCCCTCGGCGATCTGTGGCCCATGGGTCTGGCCGGATTGGGCGCGACGGTTTTCATAGGGTATTTGATTGTATTCCTGATGCCCAACACGCAACAAATCATGAAAGTTGTCGACCCGGCGCTCGACTGGGCGCGATGGTCAGAAATCACCCCGCCCGTGGTAAAGATCTGTTGGCGGCCAACTGTCTTCTGGACCATCATCGGCGGGGCGATATTGTGCCTGGGCATCGCTTTCATTCTGCGCGGCAGCACAGAATTCATCTATTTCAACTTCTGACACGGGATACAGGACGTGACTGACGCCACCAGC
>JAOUMG010000322.1 GCA_029881635.1 Paracoccaceae bacterium
TCGGACTGAAAATGCCCGCGCAGATGAAACTTGCAAATACGGCACCACAATTCCATCATCGACGTATGAAATTTGTGCGGATCGTTCAAATCCTGCTTATTACCCAGTTCATGCTGGGCGGGGTTGCTGCACGCGCATGCGAAGTGGCCCTGCTTCTGTCGATCGATGTTTCGGGTTCAATCGACCGGGGCGAATATCGGCTGCAAACCAGTGGTCTCGCAGATGCGCTCGACGATCCGGAGGTACGCGATGCGTTGCTTCTGGGTCAGGTCGCGCTCAGCGTCGTGCAGTGGTCCGGAACCGGCAAGCAGACCCTGTCACTGCCCTGGCGTCGGATGCTGTCGGAAAACGAAGTCGCCCGGTTTGCCACCCAGGCACGCGCGCTGGAAAGGGCATATTTCGGGTCAGACACTGCCGTTGGCGAAGCCATCGCCTTTTCCGCCGAACAATTCGCTGCTGTCAGCGACTGCCGTCGCAAGGTGATCGACATTTCCGGTGACGGCCCTCAGAATGCCGGTTTTCCCTTGGCGCCTGAAAGGGCCGCCGCCGAAAGCGCCGGTGTTGAAATCAACGCCATTGCCATCGAGGATCTTGGCCACGCAATCTCAATCACCGAGTTTTACCGCAGGTCTGTCGTTACAAGGAACGGCTTTGTCGTGACAGCGCGCGGATTGGCTGACTATCCGCGCGCCATCCGCGCCAAGATCCTGCGTGAGGTGGCAAAGCCTTTGGGGTAGTGTCTTGACCCGAGGTGGACGATCGTGCGAACAGTTCAACATGGGGCCCCGCGACTGCGCCCCGTGAGGCTCAGGCCCAAGCGTCGCATCCCTTCGACCCTTTCGGAAAGGATGCCACATGCCTAATTTTGCCTCTATTTCAGTGACCCAGCTTGCACGGCTGATCGGTACACCGGAATGCCCCACACTGATTGATGTTTGCACTAACGAGGATTTCAACCTTGACCCGAGAGTGATCCCCGGGGCCATCCGCCACCCGTTCGATCAGATCGAAACGCTGTTGCCAGAACTCCGTGGCCGACCGGTTGTGGTCATCTGCCAGAAGGGCAAGAAACTATCGGAAGGTGTCGCAGCCATCTTGCGGTGCCATGGCATCTCGGCCGAACACCTTGAAGGCGGGGTACTTGCCTGGGCGGCGTCCGGGTTGCCGATGATCCCCGCTGCCGCCTTGCCCGGCTGCGATCTTTGGGTTACGCGCCATCGCCCCAAAATCGACCGCATCGCCTGCCCTTGGCTGATCCGCCGCTTTATCGCCCCCAAAGCGCGGTTTTTGTTCGTGGCCCCTGCCGAGGTGGCGGCAGTGGCAGACCGATTTCATGCGACGCCCTATGATATCGAAGGTGTAACCTTTTCCCATCGCGGCGAGAAATGCACATTTGACGCCCTGTTGGATGATTTCGCGCTGCATACCGAACCCCTGGACCGGATGGCGCTGGTAATCCGGGGGGCAGATACGGATCGGCATGATCTGGCGCCTGCAGCTGCTGGGCTTCTTGCAATTTCGGTTGGGCTTTCGCGGCAATACAAGGATGATCTGGCCCAGCTTGAGGCCGGGATGGCTGTCTATGACGCCCTTTACCGCTGGGCGCGCGATGGATTTGACGAAGGTCATGACTGGCCTTCGGGACGCAAATCATGAACGAAAATCCTGCGTTCTGGCGGGTCTTCGCACGAATTGGCCTTTTGTCCTTTGGCGGGCCTGCTGCCCAAATCGCCCTGATGCACCGGGAATTGGTGGAAGAACGACGATGGCTGTCGGAGGCGGAATACCTTCGGGCATTGTCCTTTTGCATGTTGCTGCCAGGACCAGAGGCGATGCAGCTTGCGACCTATGCCGGATGGAAGCTCAAGGGCATAGGCGGGGGGCTGGTGGCGGGGCTTTTGTTCGTGCTGCCGGGTGCCGTCATCATTCTGGCTTTGGCGGCCGCCTATGTTGTTTACGGCAATTTGCCATTGGTTTCGGCGGTGTTTCTGGGGATCAAGGCATCAGTCGTCATCATTGTGATCGAAGCTTTGCAGCGCGTGGCGCGCCGAACATTGAAAGGCCGTGCGCAATGGTGCATCGCCCTGATGGCTTTCGCCGGTATTTTTCTGTTCAATCTGCCATTCCCGGTGATCATTCTTGTCGCAGGCATTGCCGGGGCAGCCCTTTTTGCAAAAGCGGTGCTGGTCGTCACGGCACGCCCTCAAAACCCGCATTTCCTGATGATCCTGACCATCGGCTTGATCATCTGGTGGCTGCCTTTGGGCATCCTTGCCCTCTTTGGCCAAGATTTCTTGCTGACCGTCGGGATATTTTTCTCAAAACTCGCGGTTGTAACCTTTGGCGGTGCCTATGCAGTGCTTGCCTACATGACCCAAACGGTTGTGCAGGACTATGGCTGGCTGAGCACTGCTGAAATGATGGATGCGCTCGGGTTGGCAGAGACAACACCCGGGCCATTGATATTGGTCACGGAATTTGTGGGCTTTCTGGCGGGCTATGCCGAAGCGGGGTTGGGTGTTGCCGTGGCGGCGGCTGCCGTGACGTTGTGGGTGACCTTTGTGCCATGCTTTCTTTGGGTGTTTGCCCTGGCCCCATATGTCGAATGGATGGCCAATCGCCCAAGACTGACGGCAGCGCTTGCAGGGGTAATGGCGGCCGTTGTCGGTGTTATCGCCAACCTTGCGCTCTGGTTCGCGCTTCAGTTGTTCTTTGGTCAATCATCTGACTATTCAGCCGGGCCCATCACACTTAGGTTACCTGATCTGGCCACAGTCAATATCAGGGCTGTTTTGATAGCGATGCTGGCCGCTGTCTTGCTCTTGCGGTGGCATTGGAATTTGCTGGTTGTGCTGGCCTTTTCGGCATTGGCCGGAATCGGGTCGGGTTACCTGCCCTGAGAGGTCGGGTTTCATTTCCCATATATCCAAGCGTTGTTGGCCTCTTTCAATCCCATCCGAATCCCTTATGGTGAAATTGAAGCTAACCTAAAACCGACCGGCGCGAAGGCCTGCCTGCATGACCAAAACAATCGACTATGGCAATCTCATGCACCGCGCCATGCGGGGCCTGATCTTGGAGGTTCTTCGTAAGGTAGAACAAGACGGGTTGCCTGGCGAACACCATTTCTTCATCACCTTCGATACACGGCATTCCGAGGCGAAATTGGCCGATTGGCTGCACGAACGTTATCCAGAGGAAATGACGGTTGTGATGCAGCACTGGTACGATGGTCTGGCCGTCGATGATGACGGCTTTGCCATCACACTCAACTTCGGTGATACGCCAGAACCGCTATATATTCCCTTCGATGCCATCCACACATTCGTAGACCCATCGGTTGAGTTTGGCCTGCGTTTTGAAACGCATGACAACGATGATGATGACGAGGATAACGAGGATGAAGACGATAAAACCCATCAGGATGCCGAAGTTGTAAGCCTCGATAAATGGCGCAAATAACATTCTGATTGCTGATCTATCCGCCCCTGAAATGCCCCCCGCTATCACAATCCCACCCGACATGGTCGCAGCCCCGGCTCGCCCCCTTTCTGCACAATCTTGCAAGGCGGAAAGCTGGCAGCCAAGCTCGGGCTCGCAAACTATCGGTTTGTTTCACGGTTCAGAATAGCTTAGCCAAATAGTCGAATTTTCCTACAGACAGGACCACGCCCATGACCAAGACACGCACCGAGACGGATAGCTTTGGCCCGCTGGAGGTTCCTTCAGACAAGTATTGGGGCGCGCAGACTCAGCGGTCCATTCTGAATTTCCCGATCGGCTGGGAAAAACAGCCGGTAGCGATTGTTCGCGCGTTGGGCGTCATCAAACGGGCCTGCGCCGAGGCGAACATCGCCAACGGCGTGATGGACAAAAAACTGGGTCAGGCGCTTGTCACCGCGGCACAGGAGGTTATCGACGGCAAATTTGACGATAACTTTCCCTTGGTTGTCTGGCAGACCGGCTCCGGCACCCAGTCGAACATGAATGCAAATGAAGTGATCTCCAACCGGGCCATTGAAT
>JAOUMG010000323.1 GCA_029881635.1 Paracoccaceae bacterium
TGACTGACCAAAGGACGAACCCGAATGCTTACCGTGTTGCGCAGTTCCTGGGCGCTATTGCTGGGTATGTTGTTGTTGATGCTGGGCAACGGCATGCAAGGTACCCTTTTGGGTATTCGCGGTGGCATCGAAGGTTTCACCACCAGTCAGATGTCCTACGTCATGGCGGCATATTTCCTCGGGTTCCTGTTTGGATCGCAAATGACGCCGAACATGATCCGCCGGGTCGGCCATGTGCGGGTATTCGCAGCACTCGCCTCGATGATTTCAGCCGTTCTGGTGCTCTACGCGGTGGCGCCCCACTGGATGGCGTGGGCTGCGTTGAGGGTGGTGATCGGGTTTTCCTTTTCAGGCGTCTACATCACCGCCGAAAGCTGGCTCAACAACGCATCGAGCAACGAAAACCGGGGTCAGGCCCTGTCGCTATACATGATGATGCAGATGACCGGCATCATCGCGGCGCAGGGGTTTTTGAACCTTGGTGATCCGTCGGGCTATATCCTGTTCGTGATCCCTTCCATCCTGGTATCGATTTCGTTCACGCCGATCCTGCTGTCGGTCACGCAGGCGCCTGCGTTCGAGACGACAAAACCACTAAGCTTTATACGGCTTTATCGGGCATCGCCTTTGGGCTGTGTGGGCATGTTCTTGTTGGGTGGTGTGTTTTCAGCGCAATTCGGCATGTCTGCCGTCTGGGGAACGCAAGTCGGCCTGTCGGTGCGCGAGATTTCGATTTTTGTGGCAGCCATCTACATCGGCGGGCTGGTTTTGCAGTACCCGATCGGCTGGGCGTCAGACCGGTTGGGGCGACGTATGCTGGTGCTGGGCCTGTCTGCCCTTGGGGCTGCCGCCACGTTGACGGCTGCGATCTTCGACCTTGGCTTTCCGGCCTTGCTGGTTATCGCTGCCCTGATGGGGGGCGTCTCCAACCCGCTTTATTCGCTGCTGGTGGCCTATACCAATGACTATCTCGACCGATCGGATATGGCTTCGGCCTCGGCAGGGCTGATCTTTATCAACGGGCTGGGGGCCATCACCGGTCCGCTGATCACTGGTAAGATGATGGATTGGATGGGGCCCAACGGATTCTTTTTGTTCATGGGTCTCTTGTTCGGGGCACTGGCATTATATGGCGGCTGGCGGATCACGAGGCGTTCGACATTGCAGGCCGGTCAGACAGGTTCCTTTGCCAAGCTGACGCCCGGCGCCAGCGCAATCGCGGTCGAAGCCGCGATTGAGGCCAGCAGTGATGGGACGGCTGTTGCCGAGGCTGATAAGCAGGGCGGATAGCTGGCCGGTTCACCTCAATTCTTGCCGGTTATTCGCGTTTTCATACGAAAGCTTCGTGAATTTGGTTGGGTTCCAATCGCAAAACACGCTGGCTTTTCGCCGCTGTTCCTGCAAGCCTTGCAAGCATGGTCCAATCTGAAAAGGGGAAGCGGATGGGCGGTTCGATAGATATTGGTCCCGAAGATGTGCTGAAATTCTGGCTGGACGAACTTACACCCGCGCAATGGTATGAGGCAGATGATGCCGTCGATTCCGAAATTCGTGATCGCTTTGGGGGGGCATGGTCTGCAGCGCTGAATGGCAATCTGAAGGATTGGTGTGATGGCCCGCGCGGTGCGCTGGCGTATCTCATTCTGACTGATCAGTTTCCGCGCAACATGTTTCGCGGGCATTCCGATGCCTTTGCAACTGACGCGCTGGCCCGTGCTGCAACCGAAAACGCGATTTTACATGGGTGGGATCTTGGCATCCCTGAACCAACACGTCAGTTTTTTTACCTGCCTCTGGAGCATTCCGAAGACATCGAAGATCAGGAACGCGCCGTGACGCTTATCAAATCTGCCATGCCAGAGACGGGGGCTTCAACACTCTTGCACGCGCGTGCGCACCGCGAAATCATTCGTCGCTTTGGCCGTTTTCCTTTCCGCAACGCCGCCTTGGGCAGGACGTCCAGCGCCGAAGAATCCGCTTTCATGGCAGAAGGGGGCTACGGTGCGATCGTACGCGCGCTGGAAAAGGCCGGGTGACTCCAGCCATGCATTCTGTGCAGAGGGGTGCGGCGCTGCCCGCATTGCGCGAAATACAAAAGTAGTTTAATGGCAAACTACTTTTTTGAGGGAGGAAAGACATGGCCGCGAAACCGTTCGACATGATCGTGATTGGCGCAGGGCCCGGCGGCTATGTCGCCGCGATCCGGGGGGCGCAACTGGGTTTGAACGTCGCGATTGTCGAACGTGAGCATCTGGGCGGCATCTGTCTCAACTGGGGCTGCATCCCGACAAAGGCACTGTTGCGGTCGGCTGAAGTCTTTCACCTGATGCACCGCGCCAAGGAGTTCGGTCTGAAGGCCGACGGCATCGGCTATGACCTGGACGCAGTCGTTGCCCGCTCGCGCGGTGTGGCCAAGCAGTTGTCGGGCGGCATTGGCCATCTGATGAAAAAGAACAAGATCACCGTTTTCATGGGTGCCGCCACAATCCCCGCCAAAGGTAAGGTTGCGGTCAAAACTGAAAAAGGCACCGAAGAGTTAACGGCCAAAGCAATCGTCGTGGCTACCGGCGCACGCGCCCGCGAGTTGCCGGGGCTTGAGGCGGACGGTGATCTGGTCTGGACCTACAAGCATGCGTTGCAGCCGCCCCATATGCCCAAAAAGCTGCTGGTCATCGGGTCGGGTGCCATTGGTATCGAGTTCGCCAGCTTCTTCAACACGCTCGGTGCAGATACGACCGTCGTCGAGGTGATGGACCGGGTTCTGCCTGTTGAAGACGCCGAAATCTCGGCCTTCGCCAGAAAGGCCTTCGTCAAGCAAGGCATGAAGATCATGGAGAAGAGCACGGTCAAGAAGCTCGACCGCGCCAAGGGCAAGGTGACGGCCCATATCGAGGCCGGCGGCAAGACCGAGACGATGGAATTCGACACGGTCATCTCGGCTGTCGGCATCGTCGGCAATGTCGAAAACCTCGGGCTGGAGGCGCTCGGCGTCAAGATCGACCGCACCCATGTCGTGACCGACGAATATTGTCGCACCGGCGTCGAAGGTGTCTTTGCCATCGGCGATATCGCCGGTGCCCCATGGCTCGCGCATAAGGCCAGCCACGAAGGCGTGATGGTCGCGGAATTGATCGCGGGTGGTCATCCGCATCCGATCAAACCTAATTCCATTGCGGGCTGCACCTATTGCCATCCGCAAGTCGCATCGGTGGGCCTGACCGAAGCCAAGGCCAAAGAGGCGGGTCATGAGGTCAGGGTCGGTCGCTTTCCCTTCATCGGCAATGGCAAGGCCATCGCCCTTGGCGAACAGGAAGGTCTGGTCAAGACCATCTTTGACGCCAAGACGGGCGAACTGCTGGGCGCCCATATGATCGGGGCGGAAGTGACCGAACTGATTCAGGGCTATGTTGTCGGCCGCACGCTGGAGACGACAGAAGGCGAATTGATGGAAACCGTCTTCCCGCACCCGACGCTCAGCGAAATGATGCACGAGGCCGTGCTCGACGCATACGGCCGCGCGATCCATATCTGATGCCGGTCCTGGAGATCAGGGCGCTGCCGCAGCCGGATGAAACCCGGATCGGCCCAGCCCTGACCGCCGCCTGCAGGGCAATTGCCGACGCCTATGGCTGTTTACCCAATCAGGTCTGGGCGACCTGGGACCAGATCCCACCCGGCGGTTATGTCGAGGGCGATATTGCCGTCGATATCCAGCCCTCCGACAGCCACCCACCGATTTGCCGCTTGATCTGCTTTGAAGGCAGGGATGGCACCACGATCGAACGCACGCTGCTTGCCGCAGCAGAAGCCCTGTCCGGCGCACTCGGCATTCGCGGCAATATCTTCATCGAATATGCCGAGACGAAAAGCGGCCGCGTGGTGGCGGGGGATGGGATTCTTCGTCGTTAGCGGCGCTTGATGCCGGGCAGGGGGCGCTGCCCCCTCGCCCCGGATGAGATCCGGGGCTCACCCCCGAGGTACTTTGGCCAAGTTGAAACAGGGTCGGTGCCCCGCCTT
>JAOUMG010000324.1 GCA_029881635.1 Paracoccaceae bacterium
GCGGATATAGATGTAGCAGGCATTGGCACCCATCGCGAATGACGCAATCAGGCAGCCTTCGATCAGCGTATGCGGATCGTGGCGCATGATTTCGCGGTCCTTGCAGGTACCCGGCTCGGATTCGTCAGCATTAACCACAAGATAACAAGGCCGCCCATCCGACTGCTTGGGCATGAAAGACCATTTCAGACCGGTTGGAAAACCGGCACCTCCTCGACCACGCAAACCCGACGCCTTGACCTGCTCGACAATCGTGTCGCGGCCACGGGCGAGAATTGCCTTGGTCCCATCCCAATGCCCCCGCTTTTTCGCGCCAGCCAGCGATCGGTCATGCATTCCGTAAAGATTGGTAAAGATCCGGTCCTGATCTTTCAGCATTGGTCGTTCCTTACATATTCCGGGCCAAATCGCGCCCGTCTCATTTACCCTCGGCGCGCTGGCGCCGCCAGATGCGCCAAGTCACCACCAGCGCCCAAAAGAATGCGGCCAACGCCGCCAGATCGAAGAGGAATGCATAGGAGGCATCCCAGCCAAACCGTGCGCCCAGCCACTGCGCCCCAAGCCAGAGGAGCATGGCGATAGCGATGACAATCGCCACCATGCGCGCCTCGCGTGCCAGCCGCCGGTCGGGTTGGGTGGGTTCAGCCATTCATCCGCCTCAATAAACTTCACCCTTGGACGCACGCGCCGAAAACTCGGTCGTGCCGCCTTTGGCCAGAATCTTGGCCTGCTTGACCCATTCGTCGCGGGTAATCCTGCCGGAAAACCGCTGCATCTTGGCATCAACAAACGCAATATCCTTGGCCTTCCAGGAAGCCACCTGATCAAAGTGCCACACGCCCACATCATTCAGAATTTTTTCGAGCGCCGGTCCGACACCCTTGATCAACTTCAGATCGTCCGCCTTACCGCCACGCGGCTTGTCCAGCATTTCCGGCTGACCAGCAACGGGCGCGTCTTTCGACTTGGACAGGGCGGCATCAAGCGCTGATGCCGTCGAGGGCTCGGGCTTCGCAGCAGGCGCTTTTTTTGCCGCCGCCGGTTTTGCGGGTGCCTTGGGGGTGGCTGCCACTTTTGACGATTTTGCAGATGCAGCCTTTTCGGCCGGCTTTCCGGTCGCCTTACCTGCCTGTTTTGTCGATTTCGCCGCCGGTTTTGCAGTTGGCTCTGCTGGTTTCGCGGCTTTCGCAGCGGTCGTCTTTGTCTTTGGCTCCGCGGTTTGGGGTTTTGCCTTCGGCTTGGGTGTTTCAGCTGCATCCGGCTCTGATCGAACAACCGCTGCGGCGGCCGGGGCTGCCTGCGCCACAGGCGACACAGCCGGTGGCGGCGAAGTATCGGATTTGGCTGTGGGTTTCGGCAGATCCGGCGTCACCGCCGCCTCATTCTCACCGGTGCAAAACGCCCATGCCAGAAAAAATCCCAATAGCGCGAAGAAAATCAGGCCAAACAGGACAGATTTGAAAAACCCGTACTGCGCGACAAAAAGCAAGATAGCGGCCAACAATACGCCGCCCGCCCCTGCGGCGTACCAGCAGTTTCTGCTGCAGTCCTTATTATTGCTGTCAAACATTCTTCATTCTCCCCAGGATTATTCTTCTTGTTAGCTAGTTGCCTTTCTTTGCGCGCGCGGAAAACTCAGTCTCTCCGCCCGCAGCCAGTAGTTTAGCCTGCTCAACCCAACCATCGCGGCTGGCACGGCCCTTGAACCCCTCCAGATTGTCATCAACCCAGGCCAGTTCAGCCGCGGTCCAGCCTGCGACCTGATCGAAATGATAAAAACCAAGGGAATGAAGCAAGGTTTCCAGCTTGGCCCCGACACCCTTGATCAGTTTCAGATCATCGGCACCCGCCTTGCGCGGCGCTTTCAGCGCCTTGGGTTTCTTCGGTTTGTCTGACGGTTTTCCTTTTGACACGGCGCGCGCCGCTTGCTTGGTTACGCCTGTCGCATCGGCGGGCTTTCCCTTTGACGGTTTTGGTTCCGTCGGTTTTGACCTGGCGGCAGGTACCGAGCCGGATCGGGCCGATTTGCGGGTCAGTTTCGGCACCTCGGTTCCGTCAATGCGCTTGACAGTATCGCCGAAATCCACCGCAAGCTGGACCGATGCATTGTACTGATGCCGCCCGCTTTCGAAATCCTTGAGACTGGTCAGACCAGCAAGCGGTTCAGACGCATAGCGCCCGTTCTGCGGACCAGGCACAGGCACTTTGCCCGCCGCCAGTTCATCAATAATTTCGCCCAAACGCTTTGCCGTCAGGTCTTCGTAATAATCCTTGCCGATCTGGGCCATGGGCGCGTTGGTACAAGATCCGAGGCATTCAACCTCTTCCCAGCTGAACTTGCCATCCGCTGACAGGGTATGCGGGTTGGCGGCAATTTTTTCCTGACAGACAGCCACCAGATCCTCTGCCCCGCAGATCATGCAGGAGGTGGTACCGCAAATCTGAATATTGGCAACAGATCCAACCGGTTGCAGTTGAAACATAAAGTAGAACGTGGCCACTTCCAACGCCCGGATATAGGCCAGACCCAGCATATCGGCGATATGTTCGATTGCCGGACGTGAAAGCCAGCCTTCCTGTTCCTGCGCGCGCCACAGAAGCGGGATGATAGCGCTGGCCTGACGGCCTTCGGGGTATTTGGCAATCTGCCCTTTGGCCCAGGCGAGGTTGGCAGGCGTAAACTCGAAACTATCCGGCTGAACCGGGTGCAAACGGCGCAGCATTACCGGTCGACCTCCCCAAAGACGATATCCATTGTGCCAATGATGGCGGCGACGTCGGCAAGCTGGTGACCCTTGGCCATCCAGTCGATCGATTGCAGATGCGGGAAGCCCGGCGCGCGGATTTTGGCGCGGTAGGGTTTGTTGGACCCATCGGCCACCAGATACACACCGAATTCACCCTTGGGCGCCTCAACCGCGGCATAAACCTCGCCCGCCGGAACGTGGAAACCTTCGGTGTAGAGCTTGAAATGATGGATCAGCGCCTCCATCGAGCGTTTCATCTCGGCCCGTGCGGGGGGCGTGATCTTGCCCCGTGCCAGTACTTCGCCTTTTTCAACCCACAGCTTGGCAATCGCCTGCTTCATGATCGACGTGCTTTCGCGCATCTCGGCCATGCGGCAAAGGTAACGGTCGTAACAATCGCCGTTCTTGCCCACCGGGACCTTGAATTTGAATTCGTCATAGCATTCGTAAGGCTGCGCCCGCCGCAAATCCCAAGCCATGCCCGAACCGCGCACCATCACGCCCGAATAGCCCCAATTCAACGCATCTTCCTCGGTGACGATGCCGATATCGGCATTACGCTGCTTGAAAATCCGGTTCTCGGTCAGCAACCCGTCAATATCATCCAGCACACGCGGAAATTCATCGGCCCATTGGTCGATATCGTTCAACAGGTCGTCGGGCAGATCCTGATGCACCCCGCCCGGCCGAAAATAAGCCGCATGCAGACGCGCACCGCAGGCGCGCTCATAAAACACCATAAGCTTTTCGCGTTCCTCAAAGCCCCAGAGTGGCGGCGTCAGGGCGCCGACATCCATGGCCTGCGTTGTGACGTTCAAAAGGTGATTCAGAATCCGGCCGATTTCAGAATAGAGCACCCGGATCAGCGAGGCGCGACGCGGAACTTCTGTGCCGGTCAACCGTTCGATCGCGAGACACCAGGCATGTTCCTGGTTCATCGGCGCGACATAGTCGAGACGGTCAAAATAGGGCAGGTTCTGCAGATAGGTGCGGCTTTCCATCAACTTTTCGGTGCCGCGATGCAGCAGGCCGATATGGGGGTCGCAACGTTCGACAATCTCGCCGTCAAGCTCAAGCACCAAACGAAGAACGCCATGGGCCGCAGGGTGTTGCGGGCCGAAGTTGATGTTAAAATTGCGGATCTTCTGTTCGCCGGTCACAGCGTCATCAAAACGGCCGTCCATCATCTCAAATCTCCGCCATGTTTGCTTCCCATGCGGCGGGAAGCCGACCCAACTGGGC
>JAOUMG010000325.1 GCA_029881635.1 Paracoccaceae bacterium
GACCGGCCGAGGTGAAAGTACGCTGGTTGGATCTGGACGGGGCAGAACAGGAAGAGCATTTTTCAGGCTTGTGGGCCACTTGCGTGCAGCATGAAATCGATCATCTGGACGGCAAGTTGTTCATCGACTACCTGACCCCGCTGAAACGTCAGCTGATCACCCGCAAGATGACCAAGCTGAAGCGCGAGCGGGCCCGGATGTGACTGTTCGTCCCTTCGTCCCTTACCCCGACAAACGCCTTCGTTCCGTTGCCGAACCGGTGCCCGCCATAACGGAAACCGTCCGGATGATCTGGGACGATATGGTGGAAACCATGGACGCCATGCCCGGTTATGGTCTGGCGGCACCGCAGATCGGAATTTCGCAGCGACTGGCCGTCGTGGATTGTTCGGACAAACGCGGTCAGGCCGTCAGAATGGCCAACCCCGAAGTTCTTCATGCTTCGGTTCAGATGCGGCGCCACGAAGAAGCCAGTCCCAACCTTCCCGGCATCTCGGCCATCATCGAACGGCCAAGGGCGGTAACTGTTCGGTTCCTGAACGAACTGGGCGAGATCGAAGACCGCGACTTTGTCGGCCTCTGGGCCACAAGTGTTCAGCACCAGATCGATCACCTCAATGGCAAGATGTTTGTCGATCATCTCAGCGCGATGCGTCGGAAAATGCTGATTGCCAAGGCCGACAAGCTGAGGAAACGGGCGTGAGGCTCGTCTTCATGGGCACACCGGAATTCTCGGTTCCGGCGCTGGATGCCCTGGCGGCCGCGCATGATGTGGTTACGGTCTATTGCCAGCCGCCGCGCCCCGCAGGCCGTGGCAAGAAAGACCGGCCAAGCCCGGTTCAGGCGCGGGCCGAGGCGCTGGGCATCCCCGTGCGCCATCCAGGCAGCCTGAAGGACCCCGCCGAACAGGCCGCCTTTGCCGATCTTGGCGCAGATGTCGCGGTGGTGGTGGCCTATGGGCTGATATTGCCTCAGGCGATACTTGATGCCCCAAAACATGGCTGCCTGAACATCCATGCGTCGCTGTTGCCGCGTTGGCGGGGGGCCGCGCCAATCCACCGGGCGATCATGGCGGGTGATATAGATACGGGCATTTCGATCATGCAGATGGATGCCGGGCTGGATACCGGCCCGGTGCTGCTGACCGAAACCACACCGATCGGTCCGCAAGAGACGACAGCAGATCTGCATGACCGTCTGGCAGCGATGGGTGTCCGGCTGATTATGCGGGCGCTGGACGAAATTGCCACGCTGAAACCGGTTCCCCAACCGCAATCAGGCGCCACCTACGCCGCCAAGATCGACAAGGCAGAGGCACGGGTGAACTGGGCGCGTCCTGCGTCCGAAGTGGGCAGGCTTATCCGGGGGTTGTCGCCTTTTCCGGGGGCTTGGGTTGAAATAGCAGGCGAACGGATCAAGCTTTTGCGCGCCAGGGAAACGGACGGGCAGGGCAGGCCGGGCAAGGTTCTGTCCGGGTTTACCGTTGCCTGCGGTGACGGTGCGGTGGAAATCCTCGAAGCTCAGCGCGAAGGCAAACGCCCCATGACGACGGCTGAACTATTGCGCGGCCTGACGTTGCCGGATCAAATTGACTAGACCATTCACATTGCCCGCCTCCGCCCCCATATTCGACAGGTGACTATAGGAGAGCCTCCATGCCCATCATCGCCCTAATCATCATCGGGGCCGCTGCCGGCTTCATTGCGACCCGCGCGATGAAAGTGGAGGCTAACATCGTCACAACCATCGCAATCGGTATTTTCGGGGCGCTGATAGGCGGGCTGGTACTGCGTATATTGCTGACGATAACGGGTTTCGCCGCCGGGTTTGTCGGGGCTGTGCTCGGGGCGATTGCGCTGATCTGGCTTTGGGAAAAATACGGGCCGAAACGGCGCTAAGCGCGCGGCGGGCGTGATTTGTAAACCGGCAACTGCCATCCAAAAATCAGGCTTCCGGCGCGCAGCGTGAACGTGGTGGCCGCACAGACCAGAAGTGTCAGCCCCTCGGGCAGATAGGCCGCCGCGGCAACCGCCATCGCCGCACCAGCAAAGGCTGCGGTGACATAAAGCTCGCCCTGCTTCAGCACCAGCGGCACCTCATTGCAGACGACATCACGCATCAGCCCGCCAAGGCATCCCGTAGCAACCCCCATCAAAAGCACAATGGCCCAATGCTGGTCCAGCGACATTGCCACGCCCACCCCGGCAGGCACAGCAACAGCCAATGCAAAGGCGTCAAGCCATGTCAGAACCCGCAACCGGCTTTCGAACAGATGCGCGGTAAAGAATGTCAGAACGGCCGCGCCAACCGCCACGGCGATGAAGCTCGGCTCGGCTACCCAGAAAATCGGATTGCGGTCCAGCAGCACATCTCGAAGTGTTCCGCCGCCCACTGCCGTCAGGCTGGCCACAAAGGCAAAACCGACAATGTCGAGCTGCGCCCGGCTGGCCACCAATGCCCCCGTCAGCGCGAATACCGCAACGGATGCGTAATCAAGAAGCGCCAGCAAGCTCATGTTGCCGTCGGTTTTTTAGGCTTGAACGGGGCCATTCCCGCCCGCGCAAGTTCGTCGGCACGTTCATTTTCCGCGTGCCCAGCATGTCCCTTGATCCATTTCCAGATCACTTCATGTTGGGATTGCGCCTCATCCAGCCGTTGCCAAAGGTCCACGTTCTTGACCGGCTTTCTGTCCGCCGTGCGCCAGCCGTTGCGCTTCCAGCCATGGATCCACTGGCTGACACCGTTCTTGACATAGGCCGAATCGGTAATGATCGTGATCGCCGCCCCGCGTTTCAGCGCCTCCAGCGCGGATATGGCGGCCAAAAGCTCCATTCGGTTGTTCGTCGTGTCGGCCTCGCCGCCTGATAGCACCCGTTCTTTGACGATCCTGTCGCCGTCGCGCGCCTGCATCAGCACACCCCAGCCACCGGGGCCGGGATTGCCCGAACAGGCCCCGTCCGTATAGGCGAATAACTCAGGCATGGGCACGGCAGATGATGAAGGGATCATTCGTTCCCGCAAGGCCGACTTCCGTGCCTTCGGTGGTGTCCGTCACGGTGAACCCGGCATCCGTCAGCAGCCCGGTCAGTTCTTCGCGGCCCACATATGTGTAGAGCCGGTCGATGCCATCGCGCGCCTCGCCGGTGCCGGTCTTCATGCCGATATGGAATATCCCGCCGGGTTTCAGCGCCCGGTGTATCGCCGCGATATAGCGCGGCAGGTCGCCGCGCGCCGCGTGCAAAAGGGAAAAGTTGGCCCAGACACCATCATATCCCGCCACCCCGCCGATATCGTCGAACGTCGCAAGCCGCGCGCCGATCTCGTACCGTTCATTGGCCAACCGGACCATCCCGGCCGAGGCATCCACCGGGTCCGGCAGAAGTCCCGCATCGCGCATGAAGGCCGAAGCATTGGCCGGCCCGCACCCGAGATCAAGCACTCTGCCACCCTTCGGCAAGGCCCCGATAAAGGATTGAAGATGCCTGTCGGGCTTTTCCCCGGCAAAGCGGTCGGCATAATCCGCCGCCTTGGCGTCATAAACCGCGACAGTCCGCGCGTCAGTGTTCATGCCGGTTCCCGCAGCACGCGCGGCACCTTGAATTCGATGTTTTCTTGCGCGGTTTCCACCAGTTCCAGCCTTACCTCGAACCGGCTCCGAAAGGCATCGATAACTTCGTTGACCAACACTTCGGGCGCAGAGGCACCCGCAGTCACGCCGATGGCGTTGACCGTTCCCAGGGCGCGCCAGTCGATATCCGTGGCGCGCTGCACAAGCTGCGCATAGGGGCATCCTGCCGCGCGGCCCACTTCGACCAGACGCTTTGAATTGGACGAATTCGGCGCCCCGATCACCAGCAACGCGCCGATCTTGGGGGCGATGGCCTTCACGGCCTCCTGCCGGTTGGTCGTCGCATAACAGATGTCTTCCTTATGGGGTCCGACAATGGCCGGGAAGCGGGCCTGCAGCGCGGCGACAA
>JAOUMG010000326.1 GCA_029881635.1 Paracoccaceae bacterium
AATGTTGTCAATTTGTTAACCTTGTTGCCGTCATCTAGATTTGTTGAGCAAGCCGTGGGTTCATGCCAGCCTTCAGGAGGACCGAATGCCATCAGACATGATGCACCAGAATTTGACGCCTTTTTGTGTCGCTACCGATATCGGCCAGACAGACGTGTCTTACTTCTACCCGGGCAACCGACAGGGCGGCTGGCGACAGAACCCGCCCGCTCCGAAAGACGCATCGCGTGTCGGCGGATTGCCACATGATCAGCTCAAGGCTAGGAAGCGCGGCCTGAACAAACTTGGCGGGCTGCGCAACCTTTTGGTGGATGCCAAGCGTGCACTTTACCGTCATGTCTGGGGCATGGATATACACCCAACCGCGCAGTTTTCGCTATCCGCCAAGTTCGACCGGACATTTCCAATCGGCGTTCATGTCGGCGCTCACTCCTACATCGCCTTTGACGCCCGGATCCTGGCGCATGACCGAACCCGGGGTCTGTATCTGCACACGCGGGTCGGGGCCAATTGCTTTATCGGTGGCGGCAGTATGATCCTGCCCGGTGTCGAAATCGGTGACGGTTGTGTTGTGGGCGCGGGGTCGGTCGTTACCAAATCTGTTCCGGCGCGATCTGTTGTGGCGGGCAACCCGGCCAGGGTGATCCGGTCGGATATTGATGTCGGCGAATTCGGCCGCTTTGCCGATGCGGATGCGACGGAAAGCTCGCTGGCCGCACAAGGGCTGACCTGATCGGGTTAAGAAACGCGGGCCTAATCGGCCTGTTTTGCGCCGCCGTTGCGGGTGCGGCGGCTTTTGGCACCGCCCGTCCCTTGCCGATCCGCGATCACATCGCATCATCCGGCGAGGCCGGTGATCAGGCCCCCAAAATCGTTGTCTTCGGAAGCAGCCTGACCCGCCGGGCAGTCTGGACCGGCATGATCGGTCCCGGCCTTGTCAAATGCGGGTTTGGTGATGCCGACGTCACCGCAATGGGCAGGGCGGCGGCCGGATCGGTTGCGGGGGTGGCGATGGTCAACGCTTATCGTCCAAAGGGCATTGATGTTGCGATCCTCGAATATGCGATCAACGACGCGGATATTGTCGACGGACTGTCACGCCACGACAGCATGAAAAATCACCGCCAGATGATCGCATCGCTAAGATCGGACCATCCCGGAGTTGCGATTGTGCTGATGGCAACAAATCCGGTCAGTGGGATGCAACGTCTGAAACGGCCAGGGCTGATGGCGTATTACGGCGACTATCTGACATTGGCCAAGGAGGAAGGGGTCAGTTTTTTTGACGGGCCCGCGCGCTGGAGCGATTTACACACGGCAAAAGTCGCGACCCCGGACGGACTTCACCCCGATCCGGAGATCGAGGCGGCACTATATGGTTCACCGCTCGTGGCGATGATTGCACGCCTGCTGGGCCAACCCTGCGGCACGCCTTAACGCCACCCTGCCCCACCGCCCGCAGTTCCGACGCATTGGGCAACGTCAGCCCCGGCGGTGATATTCCCCTTAAGGAGATATGTCAGAACGGCTGTGTAAAGCTTTTGCCGCGTTGGTAGCGGGACTTGCACGCGGATCTGACCCATGCCACCCGGACGAGCGTCGACCCATAGCCCGATGAAGATCGCCGGTGCCGGCGGGGCCCGTCCCGCAAGACGGGAAAAACGCCATGATCCTTCTTTCTGCGCTAACGCTCGGCCAACGCCAAGCTGGCACCAGCGGTGCCGGTCCTCTGCCCGGGACAATATCGCTTGCCGCTTTTTCGCGTGACAGGGTAATTTTTGACAGTGGTGCGGGGTTCGGACTGGCGGCTGCAACCATCCCGCTGGCCGGGGTCGGCACCGCTGGGAAAGTTGTTCAAGCACGTGCTGTCAGCCTTGACGATGGCGGTGTCACGACGACCGGCTGGACGGATATCGCCACCGTCGACGGGAGCGGCGCCTGGGCGGGCAGCATGACCACGCCGAGAGGGCCGTCTTGGTACCTGCCCGAAGTTCGGCTGAAAGGACAGCCGGGCGTCACCGCATCGGGGGTGCAGAGATTTGGCGTCGGTCATGTCATCGCCATCTGGGGCCAATCGGAGCCAGATCGCATCCTGTCTGCCTTTTACGACAACACAACCGCCCCGCCGGTCTCCGACCCGGAAGCGGTACAGATATTTATAGGTGCGGCAGCGATTCCGCAGGTTCATTTTGTAACGAATGCGCAGCCAATGACGGCCGCCGTCGCCGCCATGGCCGGAACTTGCATCTCCGAACGCCCCGGAGAGAAGTTCGCCATCATTTTCCATGCCGTTTCCGGCACCGGCCTGCGCGCCCTTGCCAGCGACGCGGACACGACACGGAACTGGAGCGCGGACAAGGCCCTGCATGACTTTGCCACTGCGGACGGACAGCATGTCGGGCTGGCCGCCATGTCCTGGTTTGCCACCCCGGGCAGCCTTGGGGCCAACTATGGCGAGGCTTTTTTCCCGCTGTTTTCCGGCAAGCGGGTTGACGGATCAACGGTCACGTTCCCAGCGACCATTACTTATGCAGGCGCGAACAGCTATCAGGCCGACCACTGGTTTGGCGAATTATATGATTACAGTAAGACCAAATGGGTTCCCTATGGCCCGCACCGTTTCGATATCGATGGCGATATGGAGGACGCCACCCATTACGTGGGCGGGGCGCAGCAGTTCAATCTGGCCAACAAGGAAGCGGCCCGCGAAAGCTGGCGGGCAATGCTCGCCTTGCCTGATGCAACCATGTTCCTGCCTTTGGGGTTGGAACCAATCACCTATGTCAATGGCTTTGACGATGGATTGGGGGGCTGGACGGATCTGGCCCACCCAGCCGGTAACACGCCTGACGGCACACAGAGCTTTGCCCGTCTGACGGCACTTTCCGTGCTGCGGTCCGCGGGCCTGACAGGATGGTCTGTGCCGGAATTCGATCAGTGCCTGTGGGAACCGACGGGGGCTTGGGTCGAAGTCTGGTCCTCGGCGGGGCCGGTGACCACAACCCGTTTGGCACGGTCGGAACCGGCATTAGCGGGAACCTTTGCGCATTGGACCGAGGTTGTGGGGTTTCAGATCAACGGAGTACCCGCACAAAATACCCAGATCGCGGCAGGCAGAGTGAGGGTATTCCCCAATAGCGGCAGCTTCGTCAGTGGCGATCTGATCAAATTTGGCGAGGGCGGATCTACCGGTTCGCTGAAGTTTCCGCAGGATCATGCGGTCGGGCTTTGGAAAAACCTGCCGATTGTCGATGTCGGAGCCAGCGGGTTGAACGGTATTCCTCTGCGCCCGATGCCTGACCCGGGTGTCCTTGCCGATACATTGCCGGCCGGGGCGCCGAGTTTCACCACATCCGCGAACGGCCCCTACTTCAATGAAATCGTCAACCTCGGCGCGGGGATCACCGGCATCACATTCTCGGCGCGGGTGAATTTCCCTGCCTTGCCGGGATCGACGGCCATCCTCTTTGCGCAATCCAATATCGGCTTTGATGTGGAGCTGATGAACAACGGCAATCTGCGGATCAACCTCAAGGATGGAACGGGGGTGAAGGTGCTGAACAACACGATCGTTTCAACCGGGCTGAGTGCGGGCGTCTGGTACGAGGTGATCTGTGCTGCAGATCAAGCAACCAAGGTTCTGCGCCTGACGATTAATGGCGTGCTGGTAGCAACCTTGCCATTTACCACGCCGGGCAACGGGTTTTTCCAGAGCAACCGTTTCATCGGTTTTCTGAGCCGCGGTGCAGGATCGCTGCAGTTTGTCGGACAGGTTGAATACCTGAAGGTCTGGCACAGCGTGACCGCAGACGGATCGGAGCCGACCGGAGTTCCCTACAAACTGATAGCGGGATCTGCCGCCACGGTGAATGCGGATGCCTGGAAGGCGGGAGTTAACGCCACCTGACCCCCCCGGATCAGCTGTCGGAAAAGGGCGCCTCAGGATATCCCCTGGGCGCCCTTTT
>JAOUMG010000327.1 GCA_029881635.1 Paracoccaceae bacterium
ACCCGCTGTCTCAGCCCGAACGGGTGACGAGTCTAGCGCCGACAACGCCTTGACCAGTTCGCTTTTGCCTGACTGAGACGGCCCAAGTACAGTGATACAGCGCATGTCGCTTCCCCCGCTGGCACGTCAATGGGCGCGATCAGTTCGCAGGCCCCCCGTGCCTTCGGGGCCTGCGCCCTTTGTCCCAAGTCTCTGCCGACGAACGATTTCGGTCAAGCGTGTTGAGCGTCATCCGGCAATATGCCCTCCGAGCACCGCGCCATGGATTGGAAATCTATTTCCCGACGAAGCTCGGCGGGCGCTTTTCAAGAAAGGCCGTAACTCCTTCGCGAAAATCCACACTGCGCCCGCATGCGCCCTGCAATTCAGCCTCAAGCGCCAGTTGTGTGTCGAGGTCATTGGCAAAACTCGACCGCATCGCGGCTTTTATATGCTGGTAGGCGACCGTCGGGCCCTTGGCCAATTGGCCCGCACGGGCGCGCCAGACCGTCTCGAACTCTTCGTCCGGTACCGCTTGCCAGATCATGCCCCAACTCTCGGCGTCTGCGGCACTGATCTTGTCGGCAAAGAGTGCCGCCCCCATCGCCTTGGCAAAGCCTACCTGCCGGGGCAACCAATAGGTGCCCCCCGCATCGGGGATCAGCCCGATGCGCGCAAAGGCCTGAATGAAGCTGGCACTTTGAGCAGCGATAACGACGTCTGCTGCCAATGCGAGATTGGCCCCAGCGCCAGCTGCTGCGCCGTTGACAGCCGCAATGACCGGTAGCCTTGCGTCAAAGATCGTCCGAAGCATCGGTTCGTATTCTTCGCGCAAGGTACGTTCCAGATCGATGTCCGCGACGCTGCCGCCGTCGGCAAGATCCTGACCGGAACAAAACGCCCGCCCTGCCCCAGTAAGCACGATCACACGCGCGGATTTGTCCGCTGCCCTGACCGCTTCTGTCAGTTCAAGGCGCATGGTGCGATTCAAGGCATTCATAACATCTGGCCGATTCAGCGTAATGACCGCCACGCCGTCGTTTTCGTTGCAAGTGATGGTCTGGTAAGTCATGGCGCGTCGATCCTTCGGGCAGATTTGCACCGACAGGCTAACGTACAATCACCCGGAAAACAGCGAAACCGCACGTCACTTTTCGAGGATTTCGCGCAGGCGCGTCTCTTCCGCGTCGCTCAGCGCCATCGGCTGTTCGTCGGGGGCTGCGCGGCGACGGCGCATGTAAAGGCCTGCCGCGCCCAGAGCCAGGATCAGCATAGCCGGCCCCGCAACCCAAAGGATCAGATTTGATCCCGACGCATTAGGCCGCAGCAGCACATATTCACCATATCGATCAACCAGATAGGCGATGACTTCGGCGTCATCATCGCCCGCAACCAACCGTTCACGCACCAGCAAACGCAAATCACGGGCCAGTGCTGCATTGGATTCGTCGATGTTTTCGTTCCGGCAGACGAGGCAGCGCAAGCCCTGGCTCAGTTCGCGCGCGCGGGATTCGAGCACCGGGTCTGCCAAAACTTCATCTGGTTGCACCGCCATTACGGGTGTGGACAGCAACAGAAATACCAAGGTCAGCAATCGCATAGGTCTATTCCGCTGCAACGGTTGGCGCGGTCAAATTGCGCGGTTTTCGTGCACCCGCCGCGACTCGGTAGCGCCGGTCCGTCAGGCTGAGGGCGCCACCCATCGCCATGATAATTGCCCCAGCCCAGATCCAGTTGGCAAAGGGTTTGATATAGGTTCTGACAGCCCAACCCCCGTCCGACTGCGGATCACCGATCACGATATAAAGGTCGCGCCAAACACCGTTATCAATGGCCGCCTCAGTCGTCGGCATACGTGCCACCGGATAGAGCCGCTTTTCCGGGAATAGCACTGCTTCGACTTGGCCATCGCGAACAATCCGCATTGTCGCCATGGTGGACTGATAGTTGGGACCGGCCAGATTTTCCACGTTTTCCAGCGTCACTTCATAGCCCGCGACAGTAAAGGTTTCGCCCACCTGCGCCACACGGATATCTTCCACATCCCAAGCCGTCAGCAGTGAAATGCCCAGGATCGACACCCCGAAACCGGCATGGGCAAAGGCTTTGCCCCAATCGGCGCGCGGCAAGCGGGTTAGGCGGATGAGGCGCCTGCCCGCCCGGTGCCAAAGCTCGCCCAGCACGCCAGCAATCAGCCAGACACCCAAAGCCACGCCAACAGGCGCCAGAACAGATTGCCCGGTATCCACCGCGAATGTCAGGGCCCCGAGCGCCACCGCCAGTATCAACGCCCCGCGGAGCGGACGAAAACTGTTGGCAATGCTTGCCCGCTTCCACGGCATGATTGCCCCTAAGGGCAAAATTATCGCTAACACCACCATGAATGGCGTAAAGGCCTGATCAAAGAACGGTGCCCCGACGGACAGCTTTCGGTCAAAAGCCAGTTCAGCAATCAACGGCCAAAGCGTCCCCACAAAGACCACAAAGGCCGCGACCGCCAGCAGCACATTGTTCATCACCAGCGCAGATTCGCGGCTGACAAGACCAAAGACACCCTTTGCCTCCATCGCACCCGCCCGCGCGGCATAAAGCGTCAGCGCACCGCCGATGAACACGGCAAGGATAGCGAGGATGAAAACACCCCGCTCAGGATCATTTGCGAAGGCGTGAACGCTGGTCAGAATACCCGACCGCACGATGAATGTCCCGACAAGAGAAAAGCCGAAGGCAAGGATGGCCAGCAAGATGGTCCAGGCTTTCAGCGCTTCGCGCTTTTCCACCACTACGGCGGAATGCAAAAGCGCTGTAGCGATCAGCCAAGGCATGAAACTGGCGTTTTCTACCGGGTCCCAGAACCAGAAACCGCCCCAGCCAAGTTCATAATAGGCCCACCAGGATCCAAGTGCGATTCCGACAGTCAGAAACATCCATGCGGCCAATGTCCATGGCCGGACCCAGCGCGCCCAGGCGGCATCGACCCGACCTTCGATCAAGGCGGCCACGGCAAATGAAAATGCCATCGAAAGGCCGACATAGCCGAGGTAAAGAAAAGGCGGATGAAAAGCCAGTCCGGGGTCTTGCAGCAACGGGTTGAGGTCTTCGCCGTCAAAGGGCGGTTCTGCCAGCCGCAAAAACGGGTTTGAAGTAAAGATGATGAAGGCCAGAAAAGCCACGCCGATCATCGCCTGAACACTCAGCACCCGCGCCTTGAGCCTTGGCGGTAGTGCCGCCCCGAACCATGCCGCCGACGCGCCGAAGCCCGCCAGTATCAGCACCCATAAAAGCATGGAGCCTTCGTGATTGCCCCAGACGCCAGCCACTTTGTAAAGCATCGGCTTTAGCGTGTGAGAGTTCAACACAACAAGCCGCAGCGAAAAATCCGATGTGACAAAGGCATGGGTAAGCGCGCCAAACGAAGCGGCAAGGCAGAGGAACTGTGCCGTCGCTGCGGGCCCCGCCATCGCCATCCAGCCCCGCCAATCCTTATGGGCGCCGATCATGGGAATGGTCGCCTGCAGCCCGGCAACAGCGAAGGCAAGGATCAGTGTGAAGTGGCCAAGTTCAGCAATCATCCATCCATCTTAGAGTGTCCTTGCGCCGGGGCCAATGGCCTGCGCGCCGATGTCGCGGCAACGTGTGCGGCCAGGCATTTTCAGCGGTCGCCACGGCCCTGCCATTCGGCCAGTGCGGGGTTATCGTTGGACACCGGCACCGGACGGGTCTCTGGGACCAGTCCAACAGGCTTGGTTCGAAAATAATGCGCTTCGCGTGCACCGAAATAAAACCCGACAATTGCCGCCAGCAGCCACCAAAGCGGTTCAGGCACATAGTTCAATCCGACCATCCGTTCGGCAAAATGCAAGGGGTCGACCATTGCGTAGACAAAAAGCCCCAGTGTTCCCAGGGCTAACAAAGGCCGGGGAAGCCGGTTCAAGCCATTGACGAACCGGTCAAAAAGGCCGGGGCGCAGATATTGAAAT
>JAOUMG010000328.1 GCA_029881635.1 Paracoccaceae bacterium
CGGTCGCGCAGGGCAGGATCAAGGGACAATTCACAATCTCCATACAAGGTTTTCAGGACATCATGGCTGAGGGCACAGGGCTTGGCCAGAGGCTCCGGCTGTTCGATGCACGCAACCTGCCTTGGGCACATTGCTGGAAAAGTCACGACCTGACGACACCCGCCGCGGTTTGAACCAGATCGTGTTCGAGCACGGGTTTCGTCTGGCACGGCGTATCGATTGCGGGCCAAATCTCACCGATCATAGCGGCAAGCGTTTCGACATGCCGGAAATCCGTGTTCTCCGAAATCACCGATAGCCTCAGAACGGTGCGCTCTTTCCACTGGGCTGTGCGCACAAAAACCCGGTTCCCGGCGTTCAACCGGTTGGCCAGTGCGGTCATTTTCTGGTGTTCATTTTTCTGGTCGCGACAGCCGATGACGATCTGGTTGAGCGCCACCCGGTTCAGGATCGACAGCCCGTTGATCCGGCAAATTCGTGCGGCCAGTTCGGTTGCGGCCTCACAATGGCGATCAACCAGCGCGGCTATGCCCTTGCGGCCATGGCTGCGCAGGACGGCCCACGCCGCAAAGGCTTGCGCCCGGCGTGAGAGGCCCGGGGTAAAGGCCGAAGGGTTGCGGCCATCCTCCTCTGCCACGTTCAGGTAGCCCGCTGATTTCTGCATGGCGCGGCGATGGGCGTCCCGGTGCCGGACGATGGCAAAACCGGAATCGTAAGGCACCTGCAGCCATTTATGGCCGTCAACCGACCAGCTGTCGGCAAGCTCCGAGCCCGCCGTCAGCGCCTTTCTGTCCGCCGAAGCCCGCGCCCAAAGGCCAAAGGCACCATCGACATGCATCCATGCATTGTGGAACCGCGCCAGTGCCGCGATCTCACCCAGGGGTTCGAAACCGCTGGAGTTGATATGCCCGGCCTGGGCAAGGACGATCTTCGGCCCCTGGACGCGGGCCATCGCCCGGGCCAGATCGTCCGGGCGCATCAGCCCGGCACCATCGGAGGGCAGTTTGTGGAAATTGGCCTCTCCAAAGCCAAGCTGGCGCAAAGCGGCGTAGTTGGTGACATGGGCATCATCGCTGAGGAAGATATGGACCTTCGGCGCACCTTGAAGCCCCGCCACCTCCACATCATACCCCGCGCGCCTCAGCACTTCGCCCCGCGCGGCGGCCAGCCCGACAAAGGCAGCCATTGTCGCGTCGCTGACAAAGCCGACCGAACTGTCGCGCGGCAGGTCCAGAAGGTCGAGAAGCCAGGCCTCGACCGCCTCTTCCGCAATCGCGGCGGCCGGTGACGACTGGTAGATCGCCGCGTTCTGCCCCCAGGTGGCGGTCAGCCAGTCGGCGGCGACGCCCACAAGGTTCGACCCGCCCATGACCCAGGCATAGAAGTTCGGATCGGTATTGCCGACCAGTCCGGGCTCGGCCGCCGCAATCAACTCGTCAATCACGCGCGGGCCCGCAACGCCGTCTTCGGTCAGGGGCAGGCAGAACCCGCCCCTGAGCTCCGCTGCCGACGCCGTGGGGCTGATCGGACGCCTGCCCCCACGATAGGCCCGGGCGTAATCGGCCGCCCGGGCAAGAACGTCGGCGGGTACCGGGTCGCTGCGGTGCTGTTTCATCGTCGCCTCCGATCTACCTTGGGTGCATCCATGCGGGCAGGAACGCGTAGGGATTGGCGGTCTTGGCCGCATCAAATGTCAGGCCGAGTGCCGCGAGCTTTTCGGTCATGGTCCCATCCTTGAAGGCGTCGAAAGTGTCCGTGGCGCCGCCAATATGCTCACCGCCAATGAAGATTTGCGGGATCGTCGGCGCACCGGCCCTGAGCCCCAGCGCCGCCCGAAGATCGCCGCCGAGATTGTCCTTCTGCATCGCAGCCGCATCGAGTTCGACCGCGTGATAGTGCAGGCCCGCGGCGGCAAAGAGCTTGCGCACCGACCAGCTGAATTCGCACCATTCAAGGACAAACATCACCACGGGATGCTTTGCCACGATCTCATCGATCATCTTTGCAGCCTCGGGCTTGCAGGAAGGTGCGGCGGCAGGGGCCACAGGTGCCGGGGCCGGGCTGTCGAAACGCGCGCCGGGCGTGGAGCGGGAAAGGGCTATCTCTTCATCGCTCATATCCGCTGTGATCCCGTCGAACAGCACGGTGGACATGTAGCGCTCTCCGGTATCGGGCAGCATGGCGAGGATGCGCGACCCTTTGGGCGCGGTTTTCGCAACCTCCAGGGCCGCGGCAAAGGTTGCACCACCGCTGATGCCGCAAAAGATGCCTTCCTGCGTCGCAAGATCACGCGCCGCCTGCAAGGCAGCATTGCCGCCGACCGGCTGGAACCGGTCGATGGAACCGGCGCTTACCGCATCACCGGCCAGTTTGGCGATGAAATCGGGTGACCAGCCTTGCATCAGATGAGGGCGGAACATCGGGTGGCTGACCGGGCGGCCCTCTGCATCGCGGTCCTGCGGGATGCCGCTTTGCATCATTGGCACGTTGTCAGGCTCGGCCACGACGATCTGCGTCGCCGGGTTTTCGGCGCGCAGGACGCGGGCGACGCCCTTCAGCGTGCCGCCGGTGCCGAAACCGGTGACCCAGACATCCGGCCCGGTGCCGCCAAAGGCATCGACGATCTCGCGCGCGGTGGTGCGGGAATGCATGTCGGCATTGGCCTCGTTCTCGAACTGACGGGCGAGGAACCAGCCATGTTCACGGGCCAGTTCCTCGGCCTTGGCGAGCATGCCGGTGCCCTTCTGCGCGGCAGGCGTCAGCACCACTTTGGCGCCGAGAAAGCGCATCAGTTTGCGCCGCTCGACACTGAAGCTTTCGGCCATGGTTACGACCAGCGGGTAACCTTTGGCGGCACAGACCAGCGCAAGGCCGATCCCTGTATTGCCCGATGTCGCCTCGATCACGGTCTGGCCGGGTTTCAGGGCGCCCGATGCTTCGGCCGCCTCGATGGCCGCGAGAGCGAAACGGTCCTTGACCGAGCCTCCGGGGTTGAAGGCCTCAACCTTGACGTAAAGCTCGACACCCTCCGGCGCGAGCCGGTTGATCCGGACGATGGGTGTATCGCCGATGGTATCGAGGATCGAGCTGTATAGCGATCCGGCAGGGTTGGTAATGGGTTTCAGTTCCATGGGTCTTTTTCCTTTTATATTCAGTTTGTCAAAGGGTTACGCGGCCGGGGCGGCAGCGGTCAGAGTGATTTCATGGTGAACGGCTTGGGCATCGCGGAGCGCGAGAAACCAGGGGTCCACCGACAGGGCGCGTTCGACGAGCGCGCGAACGGCAGCGGGATCCTCGTCGGTGTCGATATCGATCCCGATCCGTGTTTCCAAAGGGGCCGCGCTGCGCAGGCTCAGCCCCATCAGCGCCGCATCGTCAAAATCGCATTCGATCCTGACATCGACCGAGCGGAAGACGAGCCCTTCACGCGCGGCCATCATCTTCACGCCAATGCCGACGCATCCCACCACGGCAGCACGGGCAAAGAAACCAGGGCTGGGTCCTGCGGCATCGCCGCCCATGGCCCGCCCCATATCCATCGTTGCCTCGAACTTGCCCTGCGCGGCGTGGCAAATCAGCCCGTCTTCGACCCGTCCGGTTGTCACGAGGGTATTGCAGGCGGCATCAAGGTCTTCACGCATCCGGTCGATCACGGCGGTCTGGGCCTGCCGGATCATCTCATCCCGGGCGGGGATCGTCTTCGCATTGGTGTCGGATGTCATCATGGTCATGGAAAACTCCTTTCAGGCCGCCGAACGGCCGCGTGTTGTCAGAATGTGATCGGCAAGGGCGGCGGCATCGGCGCCGACGCCATCAATGAGGGCAGAGTTGCGCCGCCGCTGGAACGGCAGGCCAAGGACATAGAGACCCGGGGCGACGAGGCCCTCCCGATGCGCCAGCCCGCCCTTGCGGTCAAAGACCGGCAGGTGCAGCCAGCTGTAGTCGGGCCGGAAT
>JAOUMG010000329.1 GCA_029881635.1 Paracoccaceae bacterium
AACCGGTGATATACTGAATATTGATGTCACGGTAATCGTCGATGGTTGGTACGGTGACTCAAGCCGTATGTATGTGGCAGGGCAGCCCAAAGGCTATGCTGCCAGACTTATTCAAGTGACCCATGACGCGTTGTTCAAGGGGATCGAAGCGGTTCGCCCCGGTAACACATTTGGCGATATTGGCCACGCAATCCAGACCTATGTCGAGGCAAACCGGATGTCGGTGGTCCGTGATTTCTGTGGCCATGGTCTTGGCCAGGTGTTTCATGCACCTCCCAATGTTCTGCATTATGGCCGGCCCGACACAGGCGCGCGGCTGGAAGAGGGCATGTTTTTTACCATTGAGCCCATGGTCAACCTCGGACGCCCGGAAACGAAGGTTCTTGCCGACGATTGGACAGCCGTGACGCGCGACAAATCGCTTTCGGCGCAGTTCGAACATTCGGTTGGTGTAACTGCCGATGGATGCGAACTGTTTACCCTGTCACCCGCAGGCAAGTTTCATCCAACCTGGGAATAAACGTTCAGAGAGAGGGTGCAGCACGTCTACGCCCAGGGCTGGCCAGCCTGCCCACACTCAGATCTTGCAATCACCGGTATGAAATCTTCCAAAGACGGATGCGCCGGGTAAAACGGGCCGACATCATCTAGAGCCCCAACAGTTCCGGCAATCTGCGCATATCATGAAAAACAATCGCGGCCTCAGCCGCAAGGCGGCTACCATTGTCGCGGGGGGCATAGCCAAAGCACCTCATTCCGGCACGGGCGGCAGCCTTGCATCCGGTTGGGCTGTCTTCGATAACAGCGCAGTCGGCAGGGGAAACATTCAGCGCCGCCGCTGCATGCAGGTACAGCGCCGGATCTGGTTTGGGTGCGCTGACATCGTGACGTGAAAAAAGCCTGCCCTTCAAACGTTCATAAACGGCAGGATGCTGCCCCAGCGTGATGCCCATTTTCCGGTGCGATCCGTTGGAACCGACACCGTAAGCAATGTTGGCCGCATCCAGCGCATCAAGCACGGTATCAATACCGTCGATCAAGGGTGTACCCTGTGCCAGACGCTCGAAGATCTCGGCATACATCCCGTCAAGCCAATCATGCGGCAGATCCGCACCCATTGTTCTGGCAGTATCGCCAAGGCCGCTGATGGTGCCGCCGAGAAATAGTGATGAAATGCGTTCCGGCGGCAGAACCAGCCCGTGCCGCGCAAGGTTGGTTGCGATAACCTCATCAGTCATGGGTTCGCTGTCAACAAGGACACCGTCACAATCAAATATTACTGCTCTTGGTGTCATTCCGGCGCCGCCAGAATTGTGACGATGGTATCGCCGTAGATGCGCTGATCAAGCAGGGTGAAACCATCTGGCAGTGTAGGCATTTTACTCTCTTCCCAAACGATCAGCGCACCCGATGTCAGCCAACCGCCCGCCAAGGCACTTGCAAGCGCGGCTTCACCCAATGCCTTGGCATAGGGTGGATCGAGAAAGACCAGCGTGTAACCCGCACCCCTGTTTTGGCCCAGTGAACATGCATTCCGGCGGTAAAGGTCCGTGACACCCATCGCCTGCATTCGGTCGATATTTTCGCGCAACAGCGCGCGTGCGGTGACGCCATCATCGACAAAAGTCACCTTTGCGGCACCCCGGCTAAGTGCCTCCAACCCCAATGCTCCGGTGCCCGCGAAAAGATCAAGCACACGGGCGCCGGTAACGGGATTGCCATAGCCACCGTTGATCAGAAGGTTAAAGATTGCTTCGCGCACCCTGTCTGAAGTGGGGCGCAAATGTGCCTCAGCATCACCTTTGCCGACATCCGCCAGTTTCAGCCCGCGCTTCGCCCCACCGATTATCCGCATTATTTGAGAAGTGCTTTCAGGTCAGTTGCCGCATCGGCGATGGTTGCGGGATCAGGTGAGCGGCCCGCATCGATCAGGCGCTTGCCAATCATATAGGCGCGGGCGTCATTCATCGCGTCAACGGCAAGCAGCGTGTCGCCTTGATAATACCAGAACGAAACTGCATCACCTTCGCCCTGACGTGTGACAATGCGATCATATCCTGTATTGAGTCCGGCGATCTGAAGTTTGACATCATATTGATCAGACCAGAACCAAGGCTTGGCCAGGTAGGGTTTTTGGGCACCCAACATATTTTCGGCGACGCATTCGGCCTGATCAATGGCATTACCAACGCTTTCGAGCCTAAGCCGTGCATCTTTCCATGGAAAGGAAGCGCAGTCACCGGCGGCCCAGATCGAACCATCAGAAGTACGCCCGAATTCATCGGTGCGAATGCCGTTTTCGATGGCAAGCCCCGCATCCTCGGCCAATGCTGTCGCAGGGATGATACCAACCCCGACAATTACGAAATCTGCATCCAATTTATTTCCGTCACTTAGAATGACACCAGTCACACGTGTATCCCCGGTCAAGCGCTCAAGCCCGGTTCCTTCCAGCAAGGTGACACCTTTAGACAGATGCAGGTTTCGAAAGTAGTTGGACGTTTCCCGCGCTGCTACACGCTGCAATATGCGCGGCGCCATTTCGATCAGGGTAACATCGAGGCCAAGCTTGCTGGCAACCGCCGCAGCCTCAAGCCCGATGTAGCCGCCACCAACAATCAGAACGCGGGCGTTGGGCCGGAATTCGGTGGTCATCGCATCGACATCGGCAAGCGTGCGAACGGTATAGACACCTTCTAGTGTCCCGCCGATGGAAGGGGGTAATTTGCGCGGCACCGATCCGGTTGTCAGGGCAAGCTGCGTGTAAGGCATGGTACGCCCATCGGCCAGTGCCACCGTCTTGGCCGTAGGGTCAATCGCCGCGACATTGGTGCCAGTCATCAGTGTAATGTTCTGGTCTTCGTAGAAACTCTCAGATCGCAGGAGCAGCCGGTCCAATCCCATTTCGCCCAAAAGATACTGCTTTGAGAGCGGCGGCCGCTGATAGGGAGGCACCGGTTCTTCACCTATGAGCGTTATCGAGCCATCATATTTCAGCGCCCGCAACCTGGCTGCGAGCGAGGCGCCCGCCTGCCCGGCGCCAATGATCACGATCCCGCTCATCCGCTTTCTCCCTCTGGCGCCGGTCAGGCTAAATCCTATAACGTCAGGTCAGGGAAACACAACGCGAGAGGGCCGTTTCATGGCAATTTTGGAAGGCGGCAGGCTGCCGGATGCAAAGCTTGTGACCATGGGGGTAGCAGGCCCCGAAACCGTCGATCTGGGCACTCGGCTTAAGGGGCGCAAAGTTGTCGTCTTCGGTTTGCCGGGGGCTTACACCGGACCTTGCAGCACAACGCATATTCCCAGTTTTATCCGCACAGCAGAAGCATTTCGGAAGAAGGGCGTGGAAGAAATCATCTGCATTTCGGTAAATGATCCTTTCGTTTTAAAGGCTTGGGGCGAATCGACTGGCGCGTCTGCCGCGGGAATAACCCTGCTGGGCGACGCGGATGCTGCGTTTACGAAAGCTCTGAAAATGGAATTTACCGCGCCCCACCTGGGTTTGGTTAACCGTTCCAACCGCTATGCCGTCGTTCTTGACGATGGTGTAATTACTGCGGCTAATATTGATAAACCGGGTGAATGTGACATTTCAACCGGCGAGCATCTTCTAGAACGGATCTGAACAGCGCAAATCGGTCAATGCGCAAAGCCAACATAAGGGAAACGACAAACGTGATTGCTATCAATGACAGGCTGCCCGAGGCATCGCTTCTGAGGATCGGTGCGAATGGGCCGGAAGAAGTTCAACTTGGCGATAAACTGGCGGGCCGAAAGGTGGTTTTGTTTGCGGTTCCGGGGGCGTTTACGCCGACCTGCGATTCAGCCCATATGCCCAGCTTTATCCGCAACGCTGACGCCTTTCGCCAAAAGGGCGTGGATGAGATTATTTGTATCTCGGTCAATGACGCCCATGTGATGCGCTATTGGGGTGAAACCACC
>JAOUMG010000330.1 GCA_029881635.1 Paracoccaceae bacterium
CTTCTTCCACTGGAAGAACGCCTCATTGGCGCCATCGACATCAAAGCTCGGGTAATCCGTTTCGGCAATCAGTTCCTTGACGTAGTCCCCCTGATAACGGATCGCGTCATAGCTATCCTCGCCCTTATCCTCAGCTGCCACGCGGGCATCGACATCGGCAATCAGCGCTGCCTTGTCGGAAGGAATCTGGATTTTGCCCATGATCACATCGCGCGCCCACCAGGCCTGCGCGTCAAACATGTTGAACGTGTACCACTGATCCTGCATGCCCAGATAGAACAGCGCCGGATTATGCACATAGGCCACGCCCTTATAAAGGTCGGCCGTCGCCAGCCGGTTTGCTGTTTTCAGCCGCAGATCGTCAGGCAGGAAGGGGAAGTGATGCTTATAGCCGGTGCACAGGATCACCGCATCAACCTTGGTGGTTGACCCGTCCTTGAAGGTCGCCGTATTGCCTTTGATTGTGGTCAGCAGCGGCACTTCCTTCCAGTTATCCGGCCAGTTGAATCCCATCGGGGCGGTGCGGTGGCTGACCGTCACGGATTTGCAGCCGTATTTCCAGCACTGCGACCCGATATCCTCGGCCGAATAGCTGGTGCCGATGATCAGGATATCCTTTCCCTCGAATTCGCGTGCATCGCGGAAATCATGAGCGTGCAGCACCCGGCCGTTGAACCCGGCGAAGCCGTCGAATTCCGGTACGTTCGGTGTGGAGAAGTGCCCTGAGGCGACAACGACGTTGTCGAATTCTTCGTCATAGACATGATCTTCTGGCAGGTTGTGCGCCGTCACGGTGAATTTGCCGGTCTTGGCGTCATGGGACACATGCCGGATCACCGTTTCAAACCTGATCCACTTGCGCACCCCGGCCTTTTTCACCCGGCCTTCGATATAGTCGAACAGCACGGCGCGCGGCGGGTAAGAGGCGATCTGCTTGCCGAAATGTTCCTCAAAGGAATAATCGGCAAATTCCAGACCCTCTTTCGGACCGTTCGACCACAGATAGCGATACATGGAGCCGTGGACCGGCTCGCCATACTGGTCAAGCCCTGTACGCCAGGTGTAATTCCAGAGCCCGCCCCAGTTGGCCTGCTTTTCATAGCAGACGATCTCGGGAATCTCTTCGCCCTTCGCGGCGGCCGACTGAAAGGCCCGCAGCTGCGCCAGACCCGATGGGCCAGCCCCGATAACGGCAACACGTTTAGTCATGGTATCGATCTTCCTTTCCGATGGTCATCCAATGCCGAGTTGTTTTTTGCGCTCAGCGGCCCAGGCCTGAATCAGCCGGTCCGCTATGATGCCGATTGCCGCGATGCCAAGGCCCGCGAGAATGCCGCGGCCTGTATCCGCGGTGGGCAGCGCACGATATATTTCCTGACCAAGATCGCGGCTGCCGATCAGCGCCGTGATTGCCACCATCGCCAAGGCCATCATGATCGTCTGGTTTATTCCCAGCATGATCTCGGGGATTGCCACCGGCAATTCCACCTTGAAAAGGCGCTGGCGTGGCGTACAGCCATTGGCGATCGCAGCCTCGATCGTGACCGGTGGAATGCGCTTGATACCGAGATATGTATACCGGATCGCAGGCACGGTGGCATAAGCAAGGATCGCCACGATGTTCGACAGGTCACCGACTTTCAGGAGCATGATCACCGGGATCAGGTAAATGAAGGATGGAAAGGTCTGAAGTGTGTCGCAGGTTGCCATCACCACACGCGCCACACGTTCGGAGCGCGACGACCAGATACCGATGGGCACCCCGATCAGCACACAGATAACCACCGCGGAAAAGACCAGATAGACCGTCAGGACCGCCGGCTCCCAGTAACCGAACAGGATGATCTGAGCTACCAGCCCCACACAGATCGCAGCCGTGCCGGGACCACCCAGCCGCAACCCGGCCACGCCAAGCATCAGCACGACAACCAGCCATGGGATCGCCAGGAAGAAGTCGCGAAGCGGGATCAGCATGTAGACCGTAATGAAGTCTCTTACCGGCTGAATGTAGTCATAGGCATTGGCCGAAAACCACCTGACCGCTTCGTCCAACTGCGTTCCGAAGGTAACGGTCATCGATTTAGGCAAAACCGCAAAGGGCTTGTACAGCGCTGCCAACGCCAGCGTCACGAGCACCATGGCCGCGAAGGCAACCAGGTGGCTGTGGCGTTTGATCCAGTTCGGTTCGCGCGCGGAATAATCGCTGGGGCGGTTGGCATAGGCCTGTGTCAATCGGTCCAGCACCACAGCAATCAGCACGATGGCCAGACCCTGCTCAACCGCAGCCCCAAGCTTCAACTGCTGCAGAGAGTTGAGCAGCTTTTGCCCCAACCCCGTCGCCCCGACGAGCGAGGCGATGACCGCCATTGCCAGCGTCTGCATCACGGCCTGATTGACGCCGAGCATCAAGATACGCTTGCCCGCAGGCACCTGCACTTTCCACAAAAGCTGACGCGGGGTACAGCCCGACATCTGGCCGCTTTCGGTGATCTCGGGCGCAACCGTCTGAATGGCAAGGATCGTACAGCGTGCCATCGGCGGCATCGCAAAAATCACCGTAGCGATCATTGCAGGCACCTGCCCGAACCCGAACAGGATCACGACCGGCACCAGATAGGCCATGTGCGGCGTGGCTTGCATGACATCGAACATCGTGGTGATAACCGCGGCCGCCCGCTTTGACCGCGTGACCCAGATGCCAAGGCCAAGACCGATGACCACCGCAAAGGGAACCGACACGATCACAATGGAAAGCGTCCGCATGGAATCGCGCCACAACCCGAACAGCGCGAGATAAATCAGGCAGGTCGCTGAAAACAGCGCCAGTCGCCAGCCGCCGATCCAATGGGCCAGTATGCCCACACCAAACACCAGCGAAACCCAAGGAATCGGCGCGATCTTGACGGTCTCACCAGCCCAGTCGAACCGGAAGCCGCGATAAAGGAAATACTCGGACCAATCGAGAGGCTGCTCAATCAGGAAGGCGATAAACCGGGTGAAGTCGCGGAACTTGTAGTCGCCAATGCCGGCTTCCTTGCCCAGCCACGCGAAGAACTGCGTCAACCACAGCTTCATCGGGATGACCCATTCGTCCGGCCATCGCATCGCACCGCCCCAGACAGCACTGACGGCAAACCCGAAGACGATGATTACCACAAACTGATAGAGGATCGGAATCCCGGCCAGAATTTCAGGCAGGCTGCGGCGCGGGCTCAGCTGGCCTTCGGTCAATGAATGTCCGATCTCGGCAGGCACTAGCCATCCCTCCCGAACAGGCCGTCAAGCATCTGCGCGCGCCCGACCGATCCGATGATGGCACCCTTGTCGATGACCGGGATCGGTGCATCGGAAGTCAGAACCCGCTTGGCGACCTTGCCAATCAGGGAATGGGCTTCAATCGGGTTATCGCCCTCTGCCTGCGCTTCCGACATGATCGCACGAACCGTAACGATACGTTCATGCGGGGCATTGCGCGAAAATTCGGCGACATAGTCATTGGCCGGGTGCAGCACGATCTGTTCTGGCGTGTCCATCTGAACCATGCGGCCATCCTTCATGATGCCGATACGGTCGCCCAGCTTTACCGCTTCTTCAAAGTCGTGGGTGATGAATACGATGGTCTTTTTCAGCATCTTCTGCAGTCGAATGAATTCGTCCTGCATTTCGGCCCGGATCAGCGGATCGAGCGCCGAGAAAGGTTCGTCCAGAAACCAGATATCGGGTTCAACGGCAAGCGAACGGGCAATGCCCACGCGCTGTTGCTGACCACCGGAAAGTTCGCGCGGGAAATAGGCCTCGCGTCCCTCAAGCCCCACGAGATTGACCATCTCGCGGGCTTTGGCTTCGCGGGCGGCCTTGGCGATGCCTTGCACTTCCAGCGGAAAGGCCACGTTGGACAGCACATCGCGGTTGGGCAGCAGGCCGAAATTCTGGAA
>JAOUMG010000331.1 GCA_029881635.1 Paracoccaceae bacterium
TGATCCATGCCGACACCAAAGGTGAAAAGGCTGCGACGGCGGGGTAGTGGAAAGCTGCCCTTGGCTCTGGACCTCGCCTGCGCCTGCGCTATAAGGGGGCAGGACTGCCCGGAGGTTGCCTGATGAAATTCCTGCTTCGTTTGCTCACATGGTGGAACGGCCAGACCCTTGGCACGCAAATTTTCACGTGGCGGAAGGGCCAGAAGGTCGGTGAAGATGCGCAAGGCAATGCGTTTTACCAGACGCGCGACGGCAAACGTCGCTGGGTGATCTATAACGGTGAATGCGAAGCGTCGCGGGTCAGCCCGGATTGGCATGGCTGGCTGCATTTCACCTGGAATGAACCGCCGACAAAGGCGGCGCTGACCCACAAGCCCTGGGAAAAGCCGCATCAGGAAAACCTGACCGGATCTGCACTTGCCTATGCGCCAGCGGGATCAATCCGCCGGGGGGCGCCGGTCGAGCGCAAGGATTACGAAGCCTGGGTACCGGAGTGACCCATGTCTGAAAATGCCACCGAGGTTCTGACAGGCGCCGGTGTTCTGGCTGTCGCTTTGGGTTTCCTGATCTATGCAGGGCAGGGCGTTGGGTTGACCGGTGGTGCTGACAACTATGAATTAACCGCCAGCTTTCGTTCCGTCGAAGGCATCACAGTGGGCACGGATGTGCGATTGGCCGGCGTCAAGGTCGGCACCGTGACGTCACTCGCGCTAAACCCTGTAAGCTTTTTTGCGGATGCAACAGTGACGGTAAAGAAAGGCATCGCGATCCCAGAGGATTCGACGATCCTTGTCACATCCGAGGGTTTGCTTGGCGGTTCTTTTGTGGAGATACTGCCCGGCGGCAGCCCAAGTGATCTGGAACCGGGTAGCGAGATAGAGGATACGCAAGGCGCCGTCAGCCTGATTGCCCTTTTAATGAAATTTGTGGGCGCGGCTGCCGGCAACGGCGACGCTGAATCAGCAACACAATGAAAACCCTGCTGGTAATTGGCGTATGTTTGTTCTTGGCAAGCGGGGCTGCAGCACAGGAAGTGGCCAGTGCGCCCGGTGCCGTATTGCGCTGGCTCGACAAGGTTTCTGGGGTCACCACCGAAGTTGACGTAGCGACAGGCCAAACGGTGCCTATGGGGCGGCTTCAGGTAACTCTTGGCGATTGCCGCTATCCGGTCGATGACCCGAGTTCGAACGCCTTCGCCCATCTGGCGATCACAGATACGGCGACAGGCGGGGCTGCCTTCGATGGCTGGATGATCGCCTCCAGCCCTGCCTTAAGTGCGCTTGATGACCCGCGCTATGACGTGTGGTTGGTGCGCTGCAGCATTTCCTGAGCATCAGGCGGGCTGCCGGGTGCGTTGAAATCCGCGGCATTAGTCAAAGCATCGGCAAGCAATTTGCGGTAGGCGGCGCGCGGAATTTCAATTGCCCCCAGGGAGGCCAGATGCGGGGTTAGAAACTGCGTATCAAAAAGCGAAAACCCCGCCTGGCGCAATCTGTCGACAAGATAAGCCAGCGCTATCTTCGATGCATCCCGGCGCTTGGAAAACATGCTTTCGCCGAAAAAGGCCTGTCCCAGCGTTATGCCGAAAACGCCGCCGGTCAGCACTTCATCCTGCCAGATTTCCAGTGAATGGGCGTGGCCCCGCTGATGCAGCGTGTCATAGAGCCGCGCAAGGGGCGCGTTGATCCAGGTTTCGTTTCTGCCCGCACATTGGCTGACGACGTCGTTAAAAGCGCTGTTGACGCTGACCGAGTAGTTTTCTTGCCGGATACGCCGGCGCAAGGATCGCGATATCTTGAAACCATCCAGAGGAAACACCCCACGTCTTTGTGGATTGATCCAGTGCAGTTCGGGGCTATCCTGATTCTCCGCCATGGGGAAAATGCCCTGCGCATAACCGGATAGAAGGATCTCTGCGGTTATCTTTAAGGTCATCGAATTGCCCACCGTCTTCCGTACCACTGCGTGTATACGTCACGAAGGACGAGATTTCTTTCAGGGGCAGCGGCCGGTTTTCTGAGGTTTCTGCAAGACATCGCTCGGCAATTGCAGGATGCGCTCAAGAATCCGTTTGGAAGAAATGGTCACTGCCCAAAGGTTCGGGCCAGCCATTTTTCCAACCAGTGAATTGAATAGTTGCCGGTCAAAATATCTTCCTCTTCCAGAAGCGCATGAAAAAGAGGGATCGTGGTGTCCACACCATCAACGATCAGTTCCGACAGCGCGCGTTTCAGACGCGCAAGCGCTTCGGGGCGGTCGCGCCCATGCACGATCAGTTTGCCGATCAGGCTGTCGTAATAAGGCGGGATTGAATAGCCGTCATAAAGTGCCGAATCCATCCTGACACCCAATCCGCCAGGGGCGTGATATTGGGTGATTCTGCCTGGGCAGGGTGAAAAATTCGGAAGCCTTTCGGCATTGATCCGAACTTCGATGGCATGGCCGTTAACTTCGAGATCGTCTTGCCCGAAGGACATGGGCAATCCTTCGGCAACCCGGATCTGTTCGCGAACGAGATCAACGCCGAAAATGCCTTCTGTCACCGGATGTTCGACCTGCAGGCGGGTATTCATCTCGATAAAGTAGAACTCACCGTCTTCGAACAGGAATTCAATCGTCCCGGCGCCCGAATAGCCGATCTTGGCGACTGCGTCGGCGCAGGTCTTGCCAATTCTGGCACGTGTCTTCGGGTCAATGACAGGCCCCGGGGCTTCTTCAAAGACTTTCTGATGACGACGCTGCAAGGAACAGTCGCGTTCACCCAAGTGAACTGCGCTGCCTTTGCCGTCGCCGAAGACCTGCACCTCGATATGCCGGGGGCGCTGAAGGTATTTCTCCATATAGCATTCGTCATTGCCAAATGCCGCTTTTGCCTCGGACCGGGCGGTCTGGAAGGCGACCTCCAACTCATCTTCGTTCTGCGCGACCTTCATGCCGCGCCCGCCGCCGCCAGCCGTCGCCTTGATGATGACCGGATAACCGATTTCCTTGGCCACTTTCTTGGCCTCGGCCACATTGGCGACACCGCCATCCGATCCGGGAACGCAAGGAACACCCAGCTTTTTCATGGTGTCCTTGGCGGTGATCTTGTCGCCCATGATGCGGATATGTTCTGCTGACGGCCCGATAAATATGATCCCGTGATCTTCCAGCGCCTGAACGAATGTGGCGTTTTCAGACAGAAAACCATAGCCGGGATGAATCGCCTGTGCGCCGGTGATCTCGCAAGCAGAAATGATCGCGGGGATCGACAGATAGCTCTGCGACGAAGGGTTCGGGCCAATGCAGATGGATTCGTCCGCCATGCGCACATGCATCGCGTCCGTGTCTGCCGTTGAATGCACCGCGACGGATTTGATACCCATTTCACGGGCTGCGCGTACAACCCGCAAGGCGATTTCACCGCGGTTGGCGATCAGGATTTTGTCAAACATGTCCCGACTCACTCGATGATGAGAAGCGGTGCGCCGTATTCGACGGGGCTGCCATCCTCAACGAGGATGCGTTTGACCGTTCCGGCCCGCGGTGCCGGGATATGGTTCATGGTTTTCATCGCTTCGATGATCAGAACCGTCTGGCCTTCCTTCACCGTTGCACCGATTGAAATGAATGGGTCGGCGCCGGGTTCTGCTGACAGGTAAACTGTGCCAACCATCGGGGAATTCACAACGCCGGGGTGGGCTGCGGGGTCGCCGCCATCCGATGCAGAGCTTGCTGTTGGTGCGGCTGCGGCGACAGGTGTGGCAACCGGTGCTGCCGCATGAGCGATCGCTGCTGCTGGGGCCGTTGGTGCCGCGACCTGTGCGGCGTATTTCGTGACGCGCACATTCAGTCGATCATTCTCGCCGTACTCGCGCTTGACGCTCAGTTCGGCCAAACCGCTTTTGTTCAACAACTCAGCCAGAGCTTCGATGAAGGCGACATCAT
>JAOUMG010000332.1 GCA_029881635.1 Paracoccaceae bacterium
CCCGCGGCCTTGAGGGCGGCGGTGTTGGCCCAGACCGTGTGGTGATCATGGGCGCCGATCGCAATCGGCCGGTCGGCAATGATCTTATCCAGATCATGGCGGCTCATCGGGTGATCGAGCATGGCATAATGCCCGCCTTGCGCCATCAAAAGCGGCTGGTCCGGGCGCTGGGCGGCAAATTCACGAAACGCTTTGGCAAGCGCTTCGGCCCCTTCAACATGACCCAGCTGCAGATGCGCCAGTTCGGCACCGCCAAGGACGAGATGCAGATGGCTTTCAACGAAACCCGGCAACAGCGTTCCGCCCTTGCAGTCGACAGTTTCAGTGGCCGTCCCTGCCAGCGCCTCAATCTCGGACCTTGAACCTACGGCAAGGATTCTGCCGCCTGCCAGCGCAATGGCTTCGCCACGGGGATGTGCCGGATCCATTGTCTGGATACGGGCATTGGTCAGGATCATGTCGGGGGTCATGTTGGCCTCATTCGTTCACATCAGCGCATCTAAACCGGACCCGCAGGGAAAGGCAAAGCGGCAATTTGAGGGGCAGGGCTGTCATGACCCGTTAAACAGGGTTTTGCATCTCAGGCTTTGGCAACTGGCCAATCTGCGATTACCGCGTCAACTTCCAGTTCCACCAGCCATTCAGGATTAACAAACCGGGTCACGGCCATGATCGTGTCGACCGGTCGAATATCGCGGAAATATTCCTTACGGACATCAATTGCCGCGCGCCAGTTATCGATGTCGGTCAGTATGACGCGGGTGCGCACCACATCGTGCAACCCGGAACCGGCCCGGATCAGCGCATCCTCGATAATCTCGATGCAACGCCGGGTCTGGGCACCGACATCGCCAATGCCCACCGTCTTGCCATCCGGTCCGACAGGCGCGGTGCCACCGATGGAGATATACGGGCCGACCCGCACCGCGCGGGAAAACCCGACAACGGCCTCCATCGGGTTCCCATTGGAAATCAGTTCGCGATCATAGGTCATGTGCAAGGATCCTTTTCTACGGCAACACTAACATGGACAGGTTCCCGAGGCGGGAAAATTGCGCTTACCGTCGATCAGGTCCGATGCGAAAGGCTGTTGAATCAGGCGGTTGCCGGGCCCCGCGACGAACACCGCCTTGCCGCAACGCCAAGCCCGGCAAGCCCGAATACCAGCAGCCACGCTGGCGCTGGCAAAGGAACCGGGGGCACGACGGGCGCCGGGTCAATGGAATAAAGGCCAAGCGCCACATTCTGCAATGTGACGGTATTCAGGACCAGAAACTCTGGCAAGGATCCGCCACCACCCGTATCAAAAATCTGCATGATACAATCCCCGACCGGGCATTCCGGCGAACCCACCGAATTAAAGACATGGGCTGTTGGTTGTCCTGCGCCGTGCAGTTCGATATCGAAAAGACCGTTTAGCGGATTGAATAGAGGTGTGTAGACCGGTGCCGCAGCCCCAAGACCAAGAGTGTCGAAAAGCGTATTGCCGATCATGACCGAAAAACTTGTAAGCAAGCCGCCACCAAGCGGCGCATCGAATGTGCCAGCTGACCCACCCATGGTGAAGTTGTATGTCACCGCTTCTGCGGGTGCGGAGGCAGTAAGCACAAAAGCGGCGGTAATAGCGGATTTGAAGAAACGTGACATGAAAACTGTCCTTTGCCGTAAAAATGCGGGATGATTTTACAACAAAACGGACCAATTTTCCATTGATTTCACCTACGACGGCCGCCGTCCGCTGACCCCGCCACTCGCAGGTGGTTTATTGCAGAACTAGCAATACGTTGGGTGCAGGGTCTAGTTCACTAAACCGGCATGGCGCATCGCCGCGTCTATCTGTGCCTTGGTCGTGTCAAGAAGGCCTGTCAGTGGCAGACGCACCTCGTCGCGGCAAAGCCCCAGCTTTGACAGCCCGTATTTGGCCCCCACAAGGCCCGGTTCGACGAAAATCGCCTCGTGCAGCGGCATCAGCCTGTCTTGATACTCCAGCGCCTTGGCATAGTCGCCTGACAGCGTTGCGGCCTGAAACTCTGCGCAAAGCCGGGGTGCCACATTGGCGGTCACCGAGATGCAGCCAACGCCCCCTTGGGCGTTAAATCCCAGCGCCGTCGCATCCTCGCCCGAAAGCTGGACGAAATCCTTGCCGCAGGTGCCACGTTGCTTGGATACGCGCGATATGTCGCCGGTTGCGTCCTTGACCCCGACGATCCGGGGCAGCTTGGCCAGGATACCCATGGTGTCGGGCGACATATCGACGACGGAACGCGGAGGGATATTATAGATGATGATCGGCAGATTGCAGGCATCATGCATCGCGGTGAAATGGGCAATCAGCCCGCGCTGTGTCGGCTTGTTGTAATAGGGTGTCACGACAAGCGCGGCATCGGCCCCGGCCTTTTCGGCATGGCGGATCAGGTCAATCCCTTCGGCGGTGTTGTTCGACCCTGCTCCGGCAACGACCGGTACACGCCCCTTGGCCGCCTTGACGACTTCTTCGACAACGCGGCGATGTTCGGCATGGCTCAATGTCGGGCTTTCGCCAGTGGTCCCCACCGGCACCAGTCCGTTGGTTCCTTCGGCAATATGCCACTCGACCAGCTTTTTAAGCGTGTCCAGATCCAACTCGCCGTCCTTGAACGGCGTGACGAGGGCAACCAATGACCCTTTGAACATGACACGCTCCTTTATGGTTCGGGGCACCGTTGCCCGCTAGAATCGCGCGGAACCTATAGGCAAGCGTGGGACTTGCCAAGTTTGTGTGTTGCGGCGGGGGCCAGGAACGCTAGGATCGCCAAAAAATAACGAGGCAGTACCGTCATCATGATCCGCCATATCGCCTTTGCTGCGTGTTTGTTTCTTTTCGCCATGGGCTCGGAGCCTGCGAGGGCGGACAATCCGTCGCTTTTGGCCGATGCCCTGCGATCCGCGTCGGCCAAGGATTGGGAGGCGGCGACCGCGAAAAGCCGCACCGCCGGGCCGTTGGCCGCAGATATCATCACCTGGCAGCGCCTGCGTGACGGATCGGGCGAATTGGCGGAGTACCGCGATTTTCTGGCCCGCCATGCTGATTGGCCGGGCCTGCCCTATCTGCGCGAAAAAGGCGAAGCCGTGCTGGGCGCTGTGACTGATCCCTCGGCGATCATCGCCTATTTCACCGACTTCGCACCGCAGACCGGTACCGGCAGCGCCGCCCTGATCACTGCCTATCAGACGCGCGGCGATGCCGGATCCGCCGCAACCGAAGCGGCGCGGGCCTGGCGCAACCTGTCGATGACCGATGCGGAACATGATCTTTTCGTGACCCGCTTTGCCCCACTGCTGGCCGATCACCACGACGGGCGCACGGCAGCGATGCTGCGGGCGGGAAAGATCCGCGACGTGCGCCGGATGCTGCCGCTTAACAGCGCATATACCCGGTCAATCGCCGCCGCGCGCGTGGCGCTTCAGGCCAGTGACAAGGGCGTCGATGATCTGATCGCTGCCTTGCCGGAAAAGGCGCTGGCATCGGGTGGTCTGGCCTATGACCGCTTTCGCTGGCGTATTCGCAAGAACCTTTATGACAGTGCCGATGAACTCCTGCTGGAACGTTCCACAAATGTGGCAAACCTGGGTGACCCCGAACAATGGGCCGATTGGCGGCGTCGGCTGGCGCGCAAGGAAATGCGCGAAGGTGACGCCCGCAGGGCCTATGCGATGGCCGCGCGGCATTTCCTGACCGAAGGGTCTGATTTTGCCGATCTTGAATGGCTTGCCGGATATATTGCCCTGCGCAAACTGAATGACGCCAATACGGCACTGGCCCATTTCGACCGTTTTGAAAAGGCTGTGAACGGGCCGATCAGCCTGGCAAGGGCCGGGTACTGGAAAGGCCGGGCTTTTGAGGCATTGGGGCGCAACGCCGAGGCGCAAACTGCCTATGCCGAAGG
>JAOUMG010000008.1 GCA_029881635.1 Paracoccaceae bacterium
CCTTTTGGCAGGAAGGCGATGGGACAAGCGATCTGGTCGCCGCGCTCGCAGAGGAATTGGCAAGGCCGGATGCGCCCGATCTGCCGGGTAAATTCGGATTTGCCGTCGATACTGGGCACCTACCGGTACTACGGGGCGTTTCTGCCGATATTCGGATAGAGCGCGCGCAGGATGGCCTGGTCGTCTTTGCCGACAGTTGTGCGTTGGGGGCATCGGCCAACTGGACGAACGCAGCCGAGATGGCCGTTTCCCTTGCGCATTGGTTTCTGGAAACCGGTGGATCTGTCGATGGGCGTGGCAGAATGGCGGCTCATCTGGCCAAAAAGGAACGACTGCCCGACGCCTTTTTAGTGCGACCCATACAGGTGCTGCCCGTCACCCCCATCCCTACCCCGGGTCGTGTCGACGCTGGGTATCTGGTGGGGTTCGAATTTGGTCAGTTGCAGGCAAAATCATTGTCTATTCTTGCTGAATCTGGTCCGATGCGCCTGACACCTTGGCGGATGTTTCTGATCGAGGGCACCGTCCGTGCACCCGACATTACCGGCCTGATTACCGATCCCGGTGACAGCCGTCTGAGGGTTTCGGCCTGTACCGGTGCCCCCGGCTGCCCGCAAGCGCTGGGCCAGACACGGACGATTGCGCGGGCCTTGGCGACATCGGTGCCGATTGGCAGTCATTTGCATGTATCCGGCTGCCCAAAAGGTTGCGCCCATCCAGCCCCCTCAACTTCGACATTGGTCGCGCGACGGGATGGCCTTTATGACCTGATCCGGGACGGGCGGGCGGCGGACTCACCCATCCTTGCCGGATTGATGCCCGAAGCCCTTGTTGCCACTCCTGAAATTCTGACAGAGGTTCATAATGCCCCATAGCTACCAGACCAATGGCGCGGCGATTTATCTCGAGAGCTTTGCCACTATTCGCGCCGAAGCGGATCTGGCGCGCTTTTCGGACGAAGAGGAAGTGGTTGCAGTGCGCATGATCCATGCAGCCGGCCTGGTGGGTCTGGAACAGTACATCCAGTTTTCTGCTGGCATGGCGATCGCGGCGCGCAGGGCGCTGGAGGCGGGCGCGCCGATCCTTTGCGATGCAAGGATGGTATCCGAAGGCATCACCCGGGCACGCCTGCCTGCCGATAATGCTGTGATCTGTACACTCAATGACCCTCGCGTGCCGGAATTAGCGGCTGAGATGTCAAACACCCGCTCAGCGGCGGCGCTGGAGCTTTGGCGACCACATCTGGCAGGAGGCGTTGTTGCGATTGGAAATGCACCGACAGCCCTGTTTCACCTGCTCAACATGCTCGAAGACCCGGAATGCCCCCGCCCGGCCGCCATCATCGGCTGCCCGGTGGGTTTTGTCGGCGCGGCGGAATCAAAAGATGCACTGATGGCCGACCTGCCGGCACCGTCACTGATCGTCAGGGGCCGCTTGGGCGGATCGGCTATAACCGTGGCAGCCGTCAACGCGCTGGCATGCCGGAGGGAATGACCATGGGTAAGGTGATTTGCGTCGGATTAGGTCCCGGCGACCCGGATTTGATGAGCGTGCGGGCGGATCGACTGGTCCGCGGGGCGTCCCATATCGCCTATTTTCGCAAGGAAGGACGCCCTGGGCAGGCCCGCCAGATCGTACAGGGGATGTTGGCCAAGGACGTCACGGAACACCCGATGGAATACCCGGTCACCACTGAAATTCATTTTTCGGAACCGGAATACAACCGTGTCATGGCGGCCTTTTATGATGATTGGGCGAACTGGCTGACCGAGATAGCGGCGACTTCGGATATTATCGTGCTGTGTGAGGGCGATCCGTTTTTTTACGGCTCGTTCATGCATCTGCATTGGCGCCTTCGCGGCCGCGTCGAGGTGGAGGTCGTACCGGGTATCACCGGCATGTCGGGCTGCTGGACAGCCACCGGGCAGCCGATAACCTGGGGCGATGATGTGCTGACGGTGCTGATGGCAACATTGCCTGAGGAAGAGCTGGTGGCGCGTGCCCGCGATGCCGATGCGCTGGTAGTGATGAAGATTGGTCGTAATCTGCCCAAACTGCGCCGCGCTCTTGAGGCCGCTGGGCGGCTGGATGCGGCTTGGTTGGTAGAAAAGGGTACGATGGCGGGCCAATCGGTCAAACTGTTGGCAGATGCAGGTGACGAAACACCTTACTTCGCCATTGCCATCGTACATGGACAGGGGCGGCGCCCATGACCGGATGGCTGGTGGTTGCGGGCCTTGGCCCCGGCGATGACGCGCTGATAACCCCCGAAGTGACAGCTGTGCTGGCCGAGGCAACGGATGTTATCGGATATATTCCCTATGTCGCCCGTGTCGCCGCACGCGAAGGTCTTGCGCTGCATCCCACCGACAACCGGGTGGAGCTTGAAAGGGCCCGCCACGCATTGGAGCTTGCGGCTGAGGGTGGCCGGGTCGTGGTTGTCTCATCAGGCGATCCGGGGGTTTTCGCCATGGCCTCGGCGGTGTTTGAGGCGGTTGAAACCGCCCCGGAATACGGCGATCTGGATATCCGCATTCTGCCTGGTATTACCGCGATGCTGGCTGCAGCCTCCCGGCTGGGTGCCCCTTTGGGGCATGATTTTTGTGCTATAAACCTGTCTGATAACCTCAAGCCATGGGAATTGATCGAGCATCGACTTCGGCTGGCCTCCCAGGCCGGTTTTGCCATGGCGTTCTATAACCCGAGGTCGAAAAGCCGCCCGCATCAGTTTTCCCGTGCGCTGGAGGTTCTGCGCGAGGAATGTGGCGGGCAGCGGCTGATTTCTTTTGCGCGGGCGGTAACGACAACGGAAGAAGCCATTCAGACAGTGACCTTGGCCGAAGCGGTGCCGGAAATGGCTGACATGCGTACGGTGGTAATTGTCGGCAATGCCGATACCCGGCGTATTGGACGATTTGTCTATACCCCGAGGTCGGTATCATGACCGAGCCAGGCCATAACCCCAGCCACATCATGCTTGACCAGTCGATTTTGGATGGCGGGCCGGTCAATCAGGATTACCGGCAGATGCAGGTCTCGCGCGGCGTCAAGCTTGGCCCGCGCGCCGCTACCGCCAGAATTTTTCGCGACAATCAGATTGACCCGGCGCGACCTGAGCAATCTGAGATCGTCCGCCACCGCAAAGGGACCGCGCGCGACAATGTATTCGGCCCCCGGCAACGGCAGCGGGCCGGTGGGCGCATCCACAAGCCGCAGCAGGTATTGATGCCAGGGTTTGGCGGCAAAGGGCGCAAGATTTTGCCGACCGATGGCCAGAAAAACATGGGCCGGTTCTTCGGGCAGGGCTGCCACAGCGGCGTCGATGTCAGAAACGTGGGTCCAGTCATCGCCATCGCCAGCCTGCCAGGCGGCACGTTCCAGCGCGCAAAGCGGTATGTTCGCTTCGGCGCAGGCGGCGGTCGCATTGCGGCTCAGCCCGGCGGCGAAGGGGTGGGTCGCGTCGATGACATGCGTGATGCGTTCAGTTCGAAGATAATGGGTAAGCCCCGCGACACCACCAAAGCCACCGATACGGGTCGGCAAAGGTTGTTCAATCGGATTATCAGTGCGCCCAGCATAGGAAAAAACAGCATCCATACCTTCTGCCGCCAGTCGGCGCGCCAGTGCCGAGGCTTCGGTCGTACCGCCCAGAAGAAGGATGCGTGTCATGGCTGACCCTTGGTTGACCATCATTGGTTTGGGTGAAGATGGTCATGCCGGGCTATCGGACGCAAGCCGCGAAGCACTGGCAGCCGCAGATATTATTTTTGGCGGTCCGCGTCATCTGGCATTGGTTGACGCCGGTGCCCGAGGCTGTGAATGGTCGATACCTTTCGAAATAGACCCTGTTCTGGCCCAAAAGGGCCGAAAAGTCGTGGTGCTCGCTTCGGGTAATCCGTTCTGGTATGGCGTCGGTGGCAGCCTTTCGGCGCGGCTTTCGCCCGAAGACTGGACCGTCCATCCAGCACCTTCGACATTTTCCCTGGCAGCGGCACGGCTGGGATGGCGGATCGAGGAAACAGCGTGCCTCGGCCTGCATGCCGCCCCCTTTGAACGGTTGGTGCCAATTGTTTCGCAGGGGGTGCGCGTAATATGCCTAATGCGAAATGGCGCCGCAGTGACCTCGCTAGCTGATTGGCTGACCGACCGAGGGTTTGGACCGTCGGAAATGACGGTGATGGAGGCTCTTGGCGGCCCGTCCGAGCGTATTCGAACGGCACGCGCCGACGAGTTTACGATGGTGGATATCGAACATCCGGTGGCCGTGGGAATTGCGGTGGCGGGCAATAAGGGGCTTCCGCGCGCCTCAGGTCTTTCTGACGATGTTTTTGCCCATGACGGTCAGATTACCAAGCGGCCAATCCGGGCAATGACCGTTTCGGCACTTGCCCCGCGGGCAGGTGAACGATTGTGGGATTTGGGCGCTGGGTCGGGTTCGATATCTGTCGAATGGTGTCTGGCCGCACCTGGGGCGACGGCAGTTGCGGTAGAGGCCCGTGCTGACAGGGCAGCAAATATCCGGACAAATGCCGCAGCATTCGGATTGGCACACCGATTGAGTGTGATTGAGGCTTCGGTTCCCGACGGCCTGGAGGCAATGCCCGTGCCGGATGCTGTATTTGTCGGAGGCGGCGTGTCATCCCACCTGCTGGAACGGGTTTGGGAGGTGATCCCGGCGGGCACGAGGTTGGTGGCCAATGCGGTGACATTGGAATCCGAGGCATTGCTTGTCAGCTGGCAGGCAGACAAGGGCGGTGACCTGCTCAGGATGGAATTGTCATCCTCTGCACCCTTGGGCCGGATGCGCGGTTGGGACCGCGCCCGCCCGGTGGTACAGTGGAGTGTGCTACGATGAGGGTTGCAGGCATCGGATTTCGGGGCGCAGCAGTGCTGTCATCCTTGCAGGATGCATTACAGCGCGCGGGCGGCGAGATTGATCTTTTGGCAACCGCAGAGAAAAAGGCAGAAACACCCGTTGCGCGCGCTTTGGCAGCGACACTGGATGTGAACATGCGCGGGATCAGCCGCGACCTGTTGGCCCAACAAGATACGCTGACCCATTCAGCGAAGGTGGCAGAACGCTTTGGAACCGGATCGGTGGCCGAAGCAGCAGCGCTGGCTGCGGCCGGGCCCGGAGGCCGGTTATTGGGCCCAAGGGTGATTTCGGCTGATGGGCTGGCCACGGCAGCAATAGCGGTAGGGAGAGACGAATGACGGTGCATTTTATCGGGGCAGGGCCCGGGGCCGCTGATCTGTTGACGTTAAGGGGGCGTGACCTGATCGCAACGTCTCCGGTCTGCCTCTATGCTGGGTCACTGGTACCCGAGGCGGTGCTGGCGCATTGCCCTTCGGGGGCAAGAATCGTTAATACGGCACCGCTGTCGCTGGATGAGATAGTCGCGGAAATCTCAGCAGCTCATAATGCGGGTCAGGATGTGGCGCGTCTGCATTCTGGCGATCTTTCGGTCTGGTCAGCCATGGGTGAACAGTTGCGACGCCTGCGCGAACTGGACATTCCCTACGATGTGACACCTGGGGTGCCGTCTTTCGCCGCCGCGGCTGCGGCGCTGGGGGCCGAGCTGACGTTGCCGGGAATTGTGCAGTCTGTTGTGTTGACGCGGACATCTGGGCGGGCCAGTGCAATGCCCACCGGTGAAAGTCTGGAAAACTTCGCCCGTACCGGGGCTGTCCTGGCGATACATTTGTCTGTCCACGTGCTGGACCGGGTGGTGGAAGAGCTTTCACCCCATTACGGGGATGATTGCCCGGTGGCGGTGATCTGGCGCGCGTCATGGCCGGATCAGCGCATCATTCGCGCGACACTCGGGACGCTGCAAACTACTGTTGGCGGCGAGATGGCGCGCACAGCCCTGATTTTTGTCGGCCGTTCGATCGGGGCGGAAGAATTCGACGAAAGTCGTCTTTACGCCGGTGATTACGACCGCCGGTATCGCCCCGTCGGCACAAACCCCCGTTTCCCGGAAACACAATGATCCCCCCCGGCCTGCTGATTTCTGCGCCCGCTTCCGGCACGGGCAAGACCACGCTGATGCTTGGTTTGCTGGGGGCATTCCGTGCAGAGGGTCTGACTGTACAGCCGTTCAAAAGCGGGCCGGACTACATTGATCCGGCCTTTCATCGGGCAGCATCGGGACGTGCGTCGGTCAATCTGGAAAGCTGGGCGATGGGCGCTGCGCAGATTACCGGGCTGATAGGGGCATCAGAAGGCGCTGATCTGATCCTCGCCGAGGGTTCGATGGGTCTTTTCGATGGGGTGGCGCGTCCTGGCGAAACTGGAACCGGGGCGAGTGCCGATATCGCTGCGCTGACCGGTTGGCCCGTGGTGCTGGTTATCGACGTATCCGGGCAGGCGCAATCTGCCGCGGCGGTGGCCATGGGCTTTGCCCAGATGCGCCCTGATGTTGTGCTGGCGGGTGTCGTTTTGAACCGTGTGGCCAGCCCCCGACACGAGGCTTTGGTGCGCGTGGGGATGGAGTCTGTTGACATTCCGGTTTTGGGCGCATTGCCGCGACGGCCAAGTATCGAAATGCCAGAACGGCATCTGGGGTTGGTACAGGCCGAGGAAACGCCCGAACTGGACCGGATTATTGCCGAAGCCGCAGAGTTCGTGGCAGCCCATGTCGATCTGACTGCCCTGCGAGGCGCGGCGCGTGCGGCACAAAGTACCGCCCCGGCCCAGCCGGTGTCTGTATCGCCTCCGGGGCAGCGCATTGCTCTGGCGCGCGATGCGGCCTTTTCATTCGTTTATCCGCATCTCATGGACGGTTGGCATGCGGCAGGTGCGGAAATTTTACCGTTTTCGCCATTGGCGGATGAAGCGCCCGACAGCAGCGCAGATTGCTGCTGGTTGCCGGGCGGATACCCCGAGCTTCACGGCGGCGCACTGGCCTCTGCCAGCCATTTTCGGCAAGGTTTGAGACTGTTTTCTGAAACGCGCCCCGTTCACGGGGAATGTGGAGGCTATATGGCGATGGGCGCCGGCCTGATCGACAAAAATGGCGTGCGTCATGAGATGGCGGGCCTGCTGGGGCTGGTTGCATCCTACGAAAAGCGAAAGATGCATCTGGGATACCGGCTAGCCGAATTGTTGGCCGCGATGCCGGGTTATGGTGTGCGTGCGCGGCTGCGGGGCCATGAATTTCACTACTCGACGATTGTGGAACAGCCGGATAAGGCTCTGGCGCGGGTTTGCGACGCCAATGGCGACCCCGTGGCTGAAACCGGGTCGCGCCGTGGCTGGGCTACGGGAACCTTCTTTCACCTGATAGCGGAGGCGACATGAACGGTTTTGTCAGTTTCGTATCCTCCGGCCCCGGCGACCCGGAATTGTTGACGCTGAAGGCGGTCAGTCGGTTGCAAGCCGCCGATGTGGTTCTGTTCGATGACCTCTCAGCTGGCCCTATCCTAAGCCATGCCCGTGAAAACGCAGATTTGGTCGGGGTAGGAAAACGTGCTGGCCGTGCTTCGCCAAAGCAGGATCACGTCAGCCGGTTATTGGTTGATTACGCAAAAACCGGGGCAAAGGTTGTACGACTCAAATCCGGGGATTGCGGCCTTTTCGGGCGTCTTGAGGAAGAGATAGCCGCCTTGCAATCCGCTGGTATCGACTATGAAATCATTCCTGGCGTGACCTCGGCCATGGCTGCTGCGGCCGCATTCGGCATCCCGCTGACCCGTAGACTGACGGCGCGCCGGGTGCAGTTCGTTACCGGTCACGACGTGACGGGCGCACTGCCTGAGGATCTTAACCTGGCGGCGCTTGCAGACCCCACCGCGACGACTGTTATCTTCATGGGCAAACGCACCTTTGCCGAATTGGCGCGCCGGTTGCAGGGTGCCGGCATGTCGCCCGATACGCCGGCGCTCTTGGCCGAAAGCGTCTCTACTCCGGCACAAAAGCTGGCACGGGGTACCTTGGCCACCATGACCGATCTCATCGCGAACGAAGCGGCCGACGGTCCGGCGCTGATACTGATCGGGCCGCTGGCAAAAGGGAAATGAGCGATACGGTCGCAACAGTTTGCCGATCCTGTCCGGCAGGCCCGGCCGGTTTTGCCGCCCTTTTACGGGCGGCAGTGCATAAGGCTGGATATGTGCTCGACATCCGCGAAACCGAGTGCATGTCGGGATGCACCCGACCATCGACACTGGCATTCCGGGCGCCGGGCAAAACCGCCTATCTGTTCGGCGATATATCTGAGGCGGATTTGCCCGATATCCTGATCTTTGTAGGCCTTTACCTGAACAGCGCTGACGGAAATTTCGCAGATGCGCGCCCGTTGGGATCTTTGCGCGAAAAGGCGATTGCCCGTATCCCGGGGTAATCTGGAACACACCGGGGCTGCCAAGGCTAGCAAAGCGCTGGACCGTTGGCGGGGTTCCCCAGCCAATGGCAAAACGTCACAACGCGTCGCATTCCGCCTGTCCAGAGGCGCCTTTCCGCCTTGACCGGCGCCGCAGGATGCTGGCAAATAGCATTGCATGGTTTCTGAAAGGCGCAAAGCGTCAGGAATCAAACGGGAATGGGGAAGGGTGGACCGAAAACGGCACCCGAAGCCCCAACCGCCCCCGCGACTGTAAGCGGCGAGCGGCTTTCCAAATGCCACTGGACCGGTGTCATAGCCGGGTCGGGAAGGCGGAAAGCAGGCTGCGACCCGCGAGTCAGGAGACCGGCCATGCGGAAGGTAACGCGAAATGCCGTCGGGTGTGACGGCCAAGGAGAATGAAAATGAACGCGATGACCCAAACCGCCGCCACCAGCACTTCGGCAATACTGTCTATTGTTTTTGTAGCCCTGATGGGGGCAACGCTCTTGTTCGTGGCAGGCCATGCCCAGTCGGCAACCCTGCACGATGCCGCCCATGACATGCGTCATGGAACCGGCTTTCCCTGTCATTAAGCGGTTCTGACGGACCAAACATGATCCAACGGATGTTGGCCAGCGCGTTGATCGCTGGCTTTGCAGCGGGGCTGTTAGCGGCCGTGCTGCATTTTGCATTCATTCAGGAACTGATCTTTCTGGGTGAGAAATATGAAACCGGCGCACTGGTCCATTTTGCCGGTGCGGGTGAACTAGCACCGGCGGACGACCACGCACATGCCGAAGGCACGGGTGCGCACAGCCACGAAAGCACCCTCGCCGAGACTGAGGTGGATGGCGGCAATAATGATGTCATCCGTATGGCGCTGACGGTTCTGTTCACCGGGCTCTTATACGTTGCATATGGGCTGATACTGGTTGCCGGTTTTTCCATGGCTGAACGGTTCGGACAGGTGATCGGGCCGCGCGAAGGTGTGCTTTGGGGGGTGGCCGGGTTTGCCGCACTTCAAATGGCACCGGCTATGGGCTTGGCCCCGGAACTGCCTGGCACGGTGGCTGCCGATATCGCCCTGCGTCAGGTATGGTGGCTGGGTACCGTGCTTGCCACGGGGGGCGGCCTTGCGTTGATAGGCTATGGGCGTGGTGTGATGTTTATCGCGCTGGGCTGCGCCCTGATTGCTGCACCACATGTCATTGGCGCACCGCATCTTGAGACGTTTTCGGGTGTCGCGCCGCCAGAGGTCAGTGCGGAGTTTGCGGCACGGGTTCTGGGCGTCGGCCTTGCGGCCTGGGTGGCGCTGGGATGGGGCGCCGCAAAGCTATGGAACAACACGGCCACATAGAACGCGTCCAACCAAAAGGACCCTGCCCATGGACTTGGGCGGGGTCTTTTGCCATCACGTGTAGGCAGGCGCGAAAGGTGTCGGATTGATCGAACTTTTTCTGATTGGCATTGGCTCCGGCAACCCGGACCATCTGACCTTGCAAGCGGTCAAGGCGCTGAATTCCGTTGATCTGGTGCTGATCCCGAACAAGGGTGCAGGCAAAGCCGATCTGGCAGAATTGCGCCGCGAAATCTGCGCGCAGGTTCTGACCAATCGCTCTACACGTATCGTCGAATTTTCCCTACCGGTCCGTGATGCAGATGATCCTGATTACTGCCACCGGGTCGATTCGTGGCATGATGCCATTGCTGATGTATGGAAAGAGGCTATTCAGGCAGAAATTGGCGAAAATGGCAGTGTTGCCCTGCTGGTTTGGGGGGATCCGTCGTTATATGACAGTACACTGCGGATCGCCGGGCGGGTGGCCAAGGATTTGAAAGTCAGGATAAAAGTTATTCCTGGCATTACATCCGTTCAGGCGCTGACCGCAGCACATAACATACCCCTGAATGAGATTGGCGCGCCTTTTATCGTGACCACCGGTCGGCAATTGCGCGAAAACGGCTGGCCCGTCGGCGTCGATACATTAGTGGTCATGCTGGATGGGGAATGTTCGTTTAAGAGCCTTGATCCGACAGGAGTGACCATCTGGTGGGGCGCTTATGTCGGTATGGCTGAGGAGATTTCGCTTGCCGGCCCTTTGGCCGACGTTTCAGCGCGCATCCTGCAAACCCGTTCCGACGCACGCGAAAAACATGGTTGGATCATGGATATTTATATCTTGCGTCGTGCCTGACACGCCTTATCGGCTGCGGATCGTGTCACCCAGTTGCAGAACCGGCGTCAATTCCACATGCGCGCCACCGATCAGACCGGTATCGCTGCGCCCGGCGATGATGGCCGCTGCGCGTTGACCGATTTCACGTCGACAGGCGTCCATAGTTGCAAGGCGGCGCGGCAGACCATCCAGCAAATCAACACCGTTAAATCCAGCGAGCCCCAATTTTCCGGGGACGTCGATGCCCTTGTCCAGGCAATAAAGCAATCCACCAGCGCCGATCATGTCGTTGGAGTAGTAAATGAAATCCAGATCAGGTGTGCGTTTCAGGATAGCCTCGGTCATCTCGCGCCCTTTCAGGAGCGCTGAGCCGCCCGAATAGAATTCGCGATCTGCCAATTCGATCCCGGCCTCGGCCAATCCCGCCTCGAACCCCTCCATGCGTTTTCGGGCGCGATGGTCGTGCGGCATCTTGGTTCCGAGAAATCCTATGCGTCGATACCCCGCACCGACAATGGCCCGCGCCATTTCAAGACCGGCACGCCTATGTGAAATGCCCACCACCGAATCAACCGGCTCTCCATCGACATCCATGATCTCGACGATTGGGATTCCCGCGTTTTGCAGCATGGCGCGGGAGGCATCGGAATGCTCCAGCCCGGCGATGATCACGCCTGAGGGGCGCCAGGACAGCATTTCATAGAGTACAGATTCTTCGCGGTCCTCAAGATAGTTGGTCACACCAAAAACAGGCTGCAAGCCAGTGTCTTCCAATTCCTCAGAAATTCCGCTGAGAACTTCGGGAAAGACCAGATTTGAGAGCGACGGCACGATGACGGCCACCAGATTGACCCGCTGCGACGCCAATGCGCCAGCGATTTTGTTAGGCACATAGCCAAGCTGCTTGGCTGCCTCCAAAACCCGCTCGCGTGTTGTTTCGGAAACGTCGCCACGATTGCGCAAGACCCTGCTGACAGTCATTTCGGAAACGCCCGAGGCTTCGGATACGTCGCGAAGTGTCAGCGATCGGCGCGGGTCGGGGGTTACCTTACTGCTCACGAAGGTGGTTCCTTGTGGATTGATGATGCTTCCTGATTAGCGCCAAAGAGCGGCCTTGTCCAAGCAAAGACGACGGCGTACGTTAGCGTTAACAGATACCGTTCGGTCGCACCGGGGGCTAACTCCCCTCCCGAGTTATGTGAACGAACGGAAATGGGGAGTGACGGTATATCCGTCGCTCCCCGGTTTTTCCGATAGAGCAGAATTTACGCCGCTGTTACCCGCACAGCCGCGAACTTGAACTCGGGGATCTTGCCATAGGGGTCCAGTGCCGGGTTTGTCAGCACGTTGGCGGCGGCTTCGACATATGCGAAGGGTACAAAAACCATGTCTTCCGCCACGCCACGGTCAGCGCGTGCCATGATGACGATTTCACCGCGCCGGGTTTGCAGCCTGACACGTCCCCCAGGCTCAACCCCCAGTTTGCGCAGGGTTTTGGGGTTGAGCGAGCAATTTGCTTCAGGCTCAACAGCGTCAAGAACCTTGGATCGGCGGGTCATCGAGCCCGTGTGCCAATGTTCAAGTTGCCGCCCGGTGGTCATGATCATCGGATAATCGGCATCAGGCATTTCGGCGGGTTGGATTACGCTGGCGGGCGTAAACTTGGCCCGGCCACCGGCGCGCGGAAAGCCATCGCCAAAGACGATGGGTTGACCTGGGTCTTCCGGGGAAAGCGAAGGATAAGTCACCGCCCCTTCGGATTCGAGCCTATCCCAGGTAATATTGTCGAGCGATTTCATCCCCAGTTTCATTTCAGCAAACACCTGCTTGGGGTGGGTATAGCCCCAGTCGAGGCCCAGACGACGGGCAAGTTCGGTGGTGATCCACCAATCTTCGCGCGCCTCACCCGGCGGTGTTGCTGCTGCCCGTCCGATCTGCACCTGCCGGTTGGTATTGGTCACCGTGCCGTTCTTTTCGTAGAACGCGGCGGCGGGCAGGATGACATCGGCAAAATTGGCGGTTTCAGTCAGGAAGATATCTTGGACCACCAGATGTTCAAGCGATGCCAGTGCTTCGCGGGCGTGATTCAGATCGGGGTCGGACATCGCCGGATTTTCGCCGAGGATATACATGCCCTTGACCGTACCCTCATGCACGGCATCAAGGATTTCGGTCACCGTCAGACCCTTTTCATTTGAAAAGTCGCCGGTTCCCCAGATGCCGGAAAAATGCCCGCGGATCTTGTCATCGGTGACCGTCTGATAATCAGGCAGGAACATCGGGATGAGACCGGCGTCGGATGCGCCCTGCACGTTGTTTTGACCGCGCAAGGGGTGCAGCCCGGTGCCGGGGCGCCCGACATGGCCGCACATCAGTGCCAGTGAAATCAGGCAGCGGGAATTGTCGGTGCCGTGAATGTGCTGGGAAATGCCCATGCCCCAGAAAATCATGCCCGCCTTGGCGCCTGCAAATTCGCGCGCCACTTCGCGCAACGTTTGCGCCGGGATACCGCAAATGGCTTCCATCTTTTCGGGGGCATAGCCCGCAAGATGGGCCTTTTCAGCCTCCCAGTTTTCGGTATAGGCGGCGATATACTGGCGGTCGTAAAGCTCCTCTTCCACGATAACATGCATGATCGCGTTCAGCATCGCCACATCAGCACCCGGTCGGAATTGAAGCATATGGCTGGCGTAGCGGCGCAGACCTACCCCGCGCGGGTCCATGACGATCAACTTGCCACCGCGTTTGGTGAACTGCTTGAAATAAGTCGCGGCGACAGGGTGGTTTTCAACCGGATTGGCGCCGATGACGATGGCGACATCGGCATTCTTGATTTCATTGAACGTGGCTGTCACTGCGCCCGATCCGACATTTTCCAGCAATGCCGCCACGGATGAAGCATGACAAAGCCGCGTACAGTGATCGACGTTGTTATGGCCGAAACTCTGGCGGATCAGCTTTTGGAAAAGATAGGCTTCTTCATTCGTGCATTTTGCCGAACCAAAACCTGCCACTGCCTTGCCGCCCGTCTTGGCGGTCAGGTCTTTCCAGCCTTTTGCTGCGATATCCAGCGCCTCTTCCCAGCTCGCTTCGCGGAAGTGCATTTGCCAATTGCCGGGATCGACATTCAACCCCTTGGCGGGTGCATCGGCGCGCCGGACGAGCGGCTTGGTCAGGCGGTGCGGGTGGTGGATATAGTCAAACCCGAAGCGGCCCTTGACGCATAGGCGGCCTTCGTTCGCGGGGCCATTGATACCCTCGACATACTTGACCTTGCCATCCTTGACCTTCAGCGAGACCTGACAGCCAACACCGCAGAACGGACAGACTGAGGTGACTTCCTTGTCAAAATCCTTGCTGTCGCCTTGTTCGGCGTTATCCAGCACAGTTGCCGGCATCAGCGCACCAGTCGGACAGGCCTGCACGCATTCGCCGCAAGCCACGCAGGTGCTTTCACCCATCGGATCGGCGAAGTCGAAGGTTGGATAACTGTCATGCCCGCGGCCCGACATGCCGATCACGTCATTGACCTGCACTTCGCGGCAGGCCCGCACGCAAAGGCCGCACTGGATACAGGCATCAAGATTGACGCGCATGGCGACATGGGTGTCATCAAGAAGCGGAATGCGGTCAGGCTCAATTGTCGGAAAACGGCTTTCCGATACGCCCTGCGCCGCAGCCATATCCCACATATGCGAAGATTTGTCATGGGCGACCGCCTGTTCCGGCTGATCGGCCAGCAACAGTTCCATCACCAGTTTGCGCGACTTTTCCGCGCGCGCACTGTCAGTCTTTACAACCATGCCATTTGACGGGTTACGGCAACATGAAGCTGCCAGCACACGCTCGCCATCAATCTCGACCATGCAGGCACGGCAATTGCCGTCAGGGCGATAGCCGATCTGATCCTTGTGGCACAGATTGGGGATATCGGTGCCTTCACGCTTGGCAACTTCCCAGATGGTTTCACCCGGCAGGGCTGAAACTTCGCTGCCGTCCAGGGTGAACTTGATCGTCTCTACGCGGTTTCCGTCAGGCATATCACACCTCCTCCGGGAAATGTTTCATTGTCAGTCTGATCGGGTTCGGCGCAGCCTGGCCCAGACCGCAGATAGAGGCATCCCCCATCACAGT
>JAOUMG010000333.1 GCA_029881635.1 Paracoccaceae bacterium
TGTGCGCCGGATCGAAGAGCTGATCCAGTGCCCCGTCGCCTTGCTGTCCACCAGCCCCGAGCGTGACGACACTATCCTTGTCACTGACCCGTTTGCCGATTGATGCTGAGTTACCGTACCCGCCGCCGCCTGTCGTTGCTGATCCTGCTGGTCGGTCTGCCGCTTTACATCATTGCCGCCGTGACGGTGATGAACTGGCTTGATGACCGGTTTGGCCGCCAGCCGATCTGGATCGAGGCGGTTGTCTATGTGGTCTTTGGATTCTTGTGGATCGTGCCCTGTCGACCGATTTTCCGCGGTGTGGGGCAGGCGGACCCGGATTCGGAAGATAAAAAGCGGCCCTAGGACAACAGCATCCATAGGGCAACCGCTGCTAATATCCCGCCGAACATGCAATTCAGTTTTTCCGCGCTTTCAGGCGTTCTGAAAAATCCGGCTATCCTGTCGCCGATCAGCGCCCAGAGAGTGAATGCCACCAGATTATTGAATGTGAAGACGGTAGTGATCAGCATGACTGTGGCCAATGTTCCCATTTCCGATCTGACCAGAAACTGAGAGAACATCAGAGCTATGATGACATAGGCCTTCGGGTTCAGGATCAGAAGGATAACGCCATCTGAAAAGGTTGCCGCTTTGGCGACCTCATTTCCCTCCAGCGTCCCTGCCTTGAATAATTTCCAGGCTATCCAAAGCACATAGGCAGAACCTGCGACCTTCAGCACCGTGAAAATCTGGGGGAACCTCTCCAGCGCGGCGATGAAGCCAAAGCCGATTGCCGCCGTCACGATCCATGTTGCGACGTGATAGCCCATATTTGCTGGAATCGTCGCCCTGAAACCAAATCGGGCACTGTTTGCCGCGAAGAACATGTTTCCCGGGCCCGGACTGTAGGCGAGCGGAAAAAGGAACAGAACCAGTGCAACTGTAATTTCGATCATGCATTAACACCTTCAGTTTCGAAGGTGTTAAACCCTGACATCAACAGTTGTGACGACCCGGAACATGCCCATTAGATACCGGCAAAGACGCCAGCGCCTTTTTCCGCAATCCGATATCTGAAATCAGTTGGCGGCGCGCCGTGCTTCGGACATGTATTTCGAAGCCTCGGTGATCTTGAACTGGCCTCGGCGCAGTTTTTCGATCTTTCCGTCGCGCAGAAGCATACCGAAAGTACGCAGCCCGTCTTCGCGGCTATAGCTCGCGTCATCGGCGACATGGGCCACTTTCAGCAGAATTTGCGGGCGCGAGAAATGCGGCAGCCCTTCGACAGTGGCGGTATAGGCCGCGGCAACTTCGAGCAGGTCGGAAAGGCCCGTGGCGCCCATGCGCTCGGCGAATTCTGCAAAGCTCTTGGCCGATTCAGGTGAGGGCATGGCGGCGATCATCGCGTCGATATCATCGTCATCTTCGTCGGTATGGGTGGTTTGCAGCTTTGAGGGGTGAACCGGGCGCACGGATTTCGGGTCGGCAGGTGTATCGTCGGTGTCGATACGCTGTTCGGAGACCAGAACCAGTGGGGCTGCGCGGTCTTGGGCGGCACGGCGGCCAGCAGGTGTCTCTTCTGCATCGGGATGGTGCGGGCGAACCACTTTGGACAGATCATCGCGGTAACGGTCCATCTCGCGGGCGGTTCTGGCCTGGGTGCCAGCGGGGCTGTCGCCGTCATTCATCTTGCGGTCTGCGACAGTGGCTGCGACGGCGGCCTTCAGATGCGATATGGCGGAAAACCGGCGGCGGTTTTCGTCACCTTCAAGCTGCGATTTGGCTTCTTCCATCAGGCGCGACAGGTCGGCTTCGTCGTCGCGTACTTTCCCTTCGAGGATCGCGCGACCTTCGTGCCCGTCACGGCCTTCGCCGTTACGCGCGGCGGCGGCGAGTTCTCGCAACAGGTCTTCTTCGTCGTCGGCGTCAAGCCCGGTATTGCCGAGCGAGGCGCTGATATCGGCCAAGATCGCCGCTTCGGCATCCTCGACCGAAGAAGGTGCTTCATCAGCCTCGTCATCGGTGTCAATGTCATCTTCGTCTTCGGCATCGAAGCTTTCTGTCGCGGGCAGTTCCGCCGTTGGCGTGGCAGACCCGGTTTCAGCGACCGGTTCACCGGGCTCGCTGGCGGGCGCCGGTGCGGCATCGGCGGTCGTGGCCGGGATAACCGGTTGAGGCGCGTTTTCATTTCGACGGATTTTGATGACGCGGGCACGGGCGCGCTGGATGAAGCTCAGGCCATCATCTGGTTCGTCATCAGAGACGGCACTGACGTCTTCCTCGGTGGCTTCGTCGATTTCGAGATCATCTTCGGCATCGTCGAAATCATCGGAGGTTTCGGCCGCGAGAATGCGGTCAATCGCCGAGTCGGCAGGCGCGTCGGCGATCGGTTGATCTACCGGTTCTTCGGCGGGTTGGACCGGCAGATCGTCCTCCTGATCGGCGACCAGATCCTCTTGGGCTGCGGTAACAGGTTCCAGGTCTGGGGCGGCGTCTGAAACTTCGGTCTCGATGTCCTGCTCAGCCTCGGGGGCGAGGGTGTCATCGCTTACGGCAGCGGGTTCCTCGTCGGATTCGGCGGTTGGCATTTCCGCAGCCTCGGGCACGGCGGCGCGACCTTCAACGGCGGGGGGTTCGGGCAGGTCGAGGTCAAAGCCGAAATCGGTGGCATCTATGTCGGCATAAGGGCCGGTATCGGCGGCAAGATCAGCGTCATCGAAATCTGCCCCCGTATAACCTGCGTCAGGGCGATCTGCCAAAGCCAGATTTCTGTCCGCAACCACCGCACGAATGCGCTTGAGCTTTTCCGCGGCGCTTTCGGCGTCAACATCCTGAGTGGGGGCAACTGGTTGCTCGGTTTCGGCGGCGGTCACGGGCGCGCTGGCCGGTGCCTGCGGGCTTTCTTCGGGTGCCTCCGATCCATGGGCCTTGAGCACAACGCCGCTGGCATTGATCTTGGCCTCTACCCGGCGCTGAATCTCGCCTTCAGCGATGCGGTGCAGCATATTGGCATCCGGTGTCGGGGGTTCGGCGCCAAAATAGCGATCATCAGCGGCCAGGTCGCGGAAGTATTCAGCGATTGCCTTCATGGTTGAAAACGGTTCATCGAACCCTTCGAGGGTGCACGAAAACGTTCCGTACGAAACCGTCAGAATTTTACTGGTACCAACCATCGAACATCTGCTTTCTTTTTCCCCACATGTGATTAACGTCGTCGCCAACTGTTGCCTTGGCATGGACAAAACGAGGTGAATTAAAGGATTCTTTCTGGCCGCGATTGTGCCGCCATGCCTTATTTGTCATCAATACTGCCATGCCCGACCGTAAAGTCCAATCTGTCCTGCCCGTTACCCTGTTGGGTGCCGCCGACGTTAGTGCCGCCATGGTTAACGACGCGTTGCATATTGCCCCTTATTTAATAGCGGCGGATGGTGGCGCGAATATGGCAATTTCGATCGGTCTCCTTCCCGAAATGGTGATCGGGGACCTTGATTCCATTCACGCTGATGTGATGGCCAAGATACCCGCGGCAAGATTGTGGCAGATCACCGAGCAGGAGACTACGGATTTCGAGAAATGCCTGAGCAGAATTGAGGCCCCGTTCATCCTGAGTCTGGGGTTTTCGGGCGCGCGGATGGATCACATGCTGGCCGTTTGGGCGGCGTTATTGCAGTATCCCGAAAAGCGCTGTTTGATCCTCGGCGCTAAGGATGTTGCCTTTGTCGCCCCGAACCGCGTGCTGACACTGGATCTTGCGCCCGGAACCCGGGTTTCGCTGTTCCCGCTCGCCCCGGTTGAAGGTCTCTCGACAGGTCTCGTCTGGCCGATCGGAGGGCTGAAATTCGCCCCTGACGGTCGCATCGGCACCTCGAATGAGGCGACGGGACCGGTGACCTTGGAATTCGACCGCACGCGGATGCTGGTGATCTTGCCGCGT
>JAOUMG010000334.1 GCA_029881635.1 Paracoccaceae bacterium
CTAGTATGGTTTTCGGAAAAAGCCCGCGAAGCTTCGCGCCGGGCTGATTGGCGCACACCCTATTGGGACTGGGAGCCGCGGGTCTTTGGCCCGGATTTTTCCAACCATTTTTGCGGAACGGCCCCGACGCATCATCTGTTCGGACTGCGCGAGTCTCTGTCGATGATCCTGGACGAAGAAGGTGTCGAACAGGTTTGGGCACGCCACAAGGCGCTGGCCAGTGCTGTCTGGGCGGCATTCGGGGCTTGGGAAAGGGACACGGATATCGCAATCAATATCGCTGATGCCACAACCCGGTCCCATGCCGTGACCGCCGCCCGGATCGGGGGAGGTTTTGCAGGCAAGCTGCGCCGGTGGTGCGAACATGAGGCTGGGGTAACGTTAGGCGTCGGTCTGGGAATGGCACAGCCTTCGGAGCCGGCCTATCAGGATTTTCTGCGCGTGGCGCATATGGGCCATGTGAACGCCCATATGACACTGGGTGTTCTGGCGGTGATGCAGGCGGGGATGGAGGCGTTGGGTATTCCGCATGGGCAGGGTGCGCTTAAGGCCGCAACCACGGCGGTGGCCGTTGCCGGATAGACGCGAACGCTGGTCGCGTTCGCGAAGCCTATACATGGCGCCGTTGGGGTAGGGTTCAGCCTTTTGCCGCCGCCAGAGCTTTTGGCAGGACATCCGCGAAAGTGGCGAGATCGGCAGGGCGACCGCAGCTGACGCGAATGCAACGGTCATGGGGGGCGACGAAGGGCATGCGGACAAAAATATCGTGTGAAATCAGCTCCTTCAGAACCGCGCGGGCGAAATCGCCGTCCCTTCCGCAATCCATCGTCACGAAATTGGCAGCCGACGGCAACGGTGTGAGACCGTTATCGGCAGCTATTTGGGCTAGCCCATGGCGGGCATCGGCCACTTTCGCCCGCAGATCCGCTAGGTAAGGCTGATCGCCGAGTGCGGCGAGCGCCCCTGCCTGACTTATGCGGCTGACGCCGAAATGGTTGCGGATCTTGTCGAAGCTTTTGATCAGGCTCTCTTCGCCGATGGCATAACCGATGCGGGCACCTGCCATGCCGTAACCCTTGGAAAAGGTGCGCATACGGATCAGCCGGGGGTCGGTCGTGTCGATGGCTGGCGCGTTGCCGTCGGGGGCGAGTTCCAGATAGGCTTCATCGAGAACGAGCAGGGTTCCATCCGGCACATTGGCAACCATCGTTGCAATGGTTTTTTCCCCATGCCAACTGCCCATAGGGTTATCCGGGTTGGCCAGATAGATCATTTTCGCTTTGGTCTGCTGTGCCTTGGCGATGAGCGCGTCAGGGTCTTCGTGATCGCCTTTATAGGCGACCTTGTGGATCGCGCCGCCGTAACCCGCAACATGGAAGTTGAAGGTCGGATAGGCCCCGTCCGAGGTAACGACCGGATCGCCGGGGCTGATGAGCATGCGGGCGAGATAGCCCAAAAGCCCGTCGATGCCTTCGCCGACGACGATATTTTGCGGCGATACGTTATGATGAGCGGCCAGAGCATAGCGCAGATCGTGGTTTTCCGGATCGCCATACATCCAGATGTCGCGGGCGGTTTTTGCCATGGCTTCAATGGTGTGAGGGGAGGGGCCGAAGATGTTTTCATTGGCCCCGAGCCGGGCGGCGAAGGATCTGCGGCGGGCGCGTTCCTGGGTTTCAGGGCCGACGAAGGGCACGGTTGCGGGCAGGCTTTCAACGAGTTTCGTGTAGCGCGGTCCGGTCATTGTGCCCTCCAGCTGGTTGAAAAGAGGGGGCGCTGCCCCCCGTCCTGCGGACGTCCCCCGGAATATTTATGAAAAAGAAGAAAAGGTCAGCCGATATCTGCAAGGCGTTTGAGGGCGGCGTTGATTTTTTTGGCTTCGTCTTCGCCAAGACTGAGTTTTTCGCGGGTTTCCTCGACGATGTCATCGGGGGCGCTTTCGACGAATTTGGGGTTCTTGAGGCGGCCGCGCAACCCGTTCAGATCCTTTTCGAGTTTTTCCAAGGTCTTGGTCAGGCGGGATTTTTCCTCGGCCACGTCGATGACGCCGGCGAGTGGGATGGCGAAGCTGCCGCCTTCGACGGGGATGGTGATGGCGCCTTTGGGGGCGGGGGCTTCGGTCAGGGTGTCGAGCCGCGCAAGCCTTTGAATAATGGCGAAGTTATTGGCCAGAGCAGTGCGGCCCTTGTCATCGAGCGCGGTCTGGATCATCGGCAGTTTCAGCCCGGCGGGCACATGCATTTCAGCGCGGGCCGAGCGGATTTCGGAGATGAGGGTAATGACCCAGTTCATCTCGCGGTCGGCGGCCTCGTCAATCAGGTCGGGCCCATATTCGGGCCAGTCGGCATGGACCAGCATCTTGGCGCGGCTACCCGTAAGTGCCCATAATTCCTCGGTAATAAAGGGCATGATCGGGTGGAGGAGGATGTAGCACTGATCCAGCACCCAAGCCATGGTGGCGCGGGTTTCTTCGGCGTCATCGCCGTCCATCAGGGGTTTGGAAAACTCCACATACCAGTCGCAGACCTTGCCCCAGACAAAGGCGTAAAGGGTGTTGGCGGCATCGTTGAAGCGGAAGTTTTCCAGCGCTTCGTCAACGGCGATACGGGCGCGGACGACCTCGCCGATGATCCAGCGATTCACCGTGTGGCGGGCGTCTGGTATGCGTCCCGCATCCGTCCCGCCGCCGTCCCGCATCTGTCCCGACACACCGTTCGCCGGGGTGAAGACTTCGTTCATCTCTGCAAAGCGGGTGGCGTTCCAGAGTTTGGTGCCGAAATTGCGGTAACCGGCGATGCGGTCCTTGGAAAGTTTCAGGTCACGCCCCATCGCCGCCATCGAGGTGACAGTGAAGCGCACCGCGTCTGCGCCGTATTCGTCGATGAGGTCGAGGGGGTCGAGGACGTTGCCCAAGGATTTGGACATCTTCTTGCCCTTCTCGTCGCGCACGAGGGCGTGGACATAGACGGTGTGGAAGGGGACCTGATCGACCACAGCCAGTTGCATCATCATCATCCGGGCGACCCAGAAGAAGATGATGTCGAAGCCGGTGACGAGGACATCGGTCGGGAAATATTTTTTCAGCTCCTCGGTTTCCTCGGGCCAGCCGAGCGTGCCGATGGGCCAGAGGCCTGAGGAGAACCAGGTATCGAGGACGTCGGGGTCGCGACCAATCTCTAGAACGTCGCCAGCGACTGCAAACAGCACGCCTTGCTGTTTTGCAATTTGAACTTCTTTGAAGCGGTCTCCGTAGAACGCCTTTGCCTGAGCAACAGCTTCATCAGGAGACGATGCGCAGAAGAATTGCATCGCCCCGGTACGCTGGCCCTTTGGTTTGTACTCATCAAAGTCCTGGCGCTCCAGGAAATCAATCGTCGGCCCATACCACACCGGAATCTGGTGGCCCCACCAGAGCTGGCGGGAGATGCACCAGGGTTCGATGTTTTCCAGCCAGTGGAAATAGGTCTTGGCGTCGCGTTCGGGCAGGATGCGGGTGTAGCCGGCGTCTTGGTCGAACTGCCCAGCCTCCTGCGCGGCCATGCCCTTGCGGACGGCGTCGAGCGCCGGTTCGACGATCTTCGCGGTATCCACGAACCACTGGTCGGTCAGCATCGGCTCGATGACCACTTTCGACCGGTCGCCATGCGGCTGCATCATCTTGTTCTGCTCGACGAGCGGCAGGCGTTCGAGGTGTTCTGCGCCGGTTTCGGTGTCGATGCTTTTCTCAAGCACGGTGACGGCCAGCCCCTCCGCCGTGATCTGGCCGATCACGCGTTTGCGGGCCTCGTAGCGATCCAGCCCGCGCAGGTCGTCGGGGACGAGGTTGAGCGCGTCCGTCTCGGCCTCGGTCAGGGTCTTTTCGCCCTTGGCGACAGCCATGGCGGTGGCGGCGGCCTCGGCGTAGGGCGCGCCGTC
>JAOUMG010000335.1 GCA_029881635.1 Paracoccaceae bacterium
AAGGCAGCAAAACCAGCGGTATGCGAGGTTCAGATGCACCTCCTCGCAGAGCCGTCGCTCGGACCGGATGCCAAAACAATACCCAACCAGCAGCATCCGGATCAGCAGTTCAGGATCGACCGAAGGACGGCCCGTGTGACTATAGAAATCTGCGAGATGGGTTCGAATGCTGTCCAGATCGACGAACCGGTCAATCGACCGCAACAGGTGATCTTGAGGGACGTGATCCTCCAACGAGAACTCGTAGAACAATGCCGCCTGTACTTCCTGCCTCGGTCCCATCATAGCCAATCCCTCCGCTCGTTGCAGAAATTGAATCAGCAGATCATGCCTCGCTCAAGGAAGAGTTTTTAAACGAAATACGCCTTTTTTGATGGGGGGCGGTCGGCCCAAAGCAGACCTTGACCGACAGTTCCGCTGCAGCGACGCTGCTTCCCCGAGGCGACCATTCGCACACCGTGCAACACTTTGCCGGGAAAAGGTCAACGCTACGGAGTGAAACCGTCATTCGGAAAGATGTTTTGAGCCGCAGCATAACGGCTATTCTTGTGCGGCGGACGTGCCCAAATGGTCCGGTGACATCTATAAATGACCCTTTGAAAGCGCCAATTTGTTGGGATTAAGGCCGGGCATTCGTACGAAATGTTCGAACAAACTGTCACTCGTATTTTGTGCTCATAATGAAATTAACCACCCGACTGGATCGTGAAAGAAGTTGGAAAATGACCGACAAAAGGTGCTATTCCGATTTGAACACGACCAATCGCACCACTCAACATGTTCAGCGGCAAAGCGACGTAGTTGCAGCGCCTCACCAATCATCTGGTGAGGCGCCGTTTCTGTCAGTGGCAAGCCGGGCGCGTGCCAGGCAGCAGGACCTTGTCGATGACATGGATCACGCCATTGTCGGCCATGATGTCTGCCACGACAACATTGGCCATCTCACCAGTGCCGTCCGCGATCATCACGCCGCCACTTCCCGCCGTAATGCACAGGCGCTCGCTGGCCAAGACCGGCTTGAAGTAGTTCGAACCACCAGGGATCATGCCAGCGGTCAGTTTGCGATCATCAACGTGATAGAGCAAGACGTTGGTCAGCTGGTCCTTGTTCTCGGGCTTAAGCAAGGTTTCGACCGTACCTGCTGGCAAGGCCGCAAAGGCATCATTCAGCGGCGCGTATACCGTGAAGGGGCCTGGGCCGGAAAGTGTTTCAGCCAAACCTGCAGCCTGCACGGCGGCAACCAAGGTTGAAAAGCGTTCGTCACCGGCCGCGATTTCTACGATGTTAGCAGCATTCGCAGCCGAAGCGGCAAGACTCAATGCGGTGGCGGCGATGGTCAATTTTACTTTCATAGTATCTTTCCTTGTTGTTGGGCAGACGGTCTGCTCATTTTGGGTTCGTGCAAGGGATACGGTCTGAAATGAGCCTTGGTTCAGTAGCTCACAGGAAAGTGAAATCACTGGAACTAATCTGTTGAATAAAAAAGAAAACCGCCCGTATACGAGCGGTTTTCCGATTTCTCAAGTTCGGTGAAATATGTCAGATACGAAAGAGCGGCTGCAGCAAGCGTGGCACTATTGAGCGGAAGCGCAAAGGTGAATCCGTGGCAGCCAGACATATGCAGGCATCGCCGGGATCGGCGGTTGGCGTGTGTTCCAGATGTTGATCGGCGACCTCAAGATCGCCGACGCCGAACCGGCCTGTATCGTCACTGAAGCTGCCTTGCAGTACCAGTGTCAGTTCCAGACCGTTATGGCTGTGGTCTGGCACGGCTGTGCCCGCCGGTATGTAGAGCAGCCGCAATGAACTGTCATGGTCGGCAGACAGAATGCTTTGGCGCACACCAAGACCCAACGACTTCCATCGCGGCGGTTTGCCTTTCAAGGCTTCCATCACGGGCCCCGGGTAAATTCCCGATCGACGGTAATGCTCTTGTGGCGCCACGGCATCATCCAGCTGTGCCAAAACGTTGTTCTTCAGATCTGCGGACAGGTCTTCTTTGCTGGCGTTTTCCAGCATCAGACCGCCGACCACATGATGAGCCTCAAGCTGAGCCCGGCACTCGGTGCACAGGGATATATGGGCAGCCACGACAAGCGAGAAGGCATAGGGCAAATTGCCTGCAGCATAGTTCGCAAGAAGGGCATCGGGAACATGGTGGGTGATTGCGGTCATTTTATCGCATTCCCTTTAGGTCGTGTCGCAAGCGTTCCAGACCAAGCCGGATACGCGATTTGATTGTGCCAAGCGGCAAGCCGGTCTGGGTACTGATTTCTTGATGGGTCAGCTCGCCCAGATAGGCCTGTTCAATGATCTCGCGCTGGTTCGGCTTTAACCGCGCGAGTGCGTCTTTCAGTTGCCCGACTTCCTGCTCCATCGCGATAATCTGACTTGGATCTGGTTCGTCACTCAGGTCCAGATCCAGCTCTTCAGGAACGGGTCGACGGTTTTTGCGGAACAAATCAATCTGCCGGTTGCGCGCGATTTGGTAGATCCAGGCCGAGGTCTGGGACCGGTGCGGGTCGAACAAAGCCGCCTTTCGCCAAACCGTCAGCATGACATCTTGAACTATTTCTTCTGCCTGCCCGGCCGACGTTCCCGATCGGATGACGAACGCTTTCAGCCGTGGCGCGAAATAGTCAAACAAGAGTGCAAAGGCCGAACGGTCACGCTTGTCCCGCACCGCTAGCATCCAGATGGTCTGGTCGTTGAACTCTGGGGTCTCGGCTTCGTTCAATCCATCACCATCCATCAGCCCTGCCAAAACCGACATCTGCCCGGAGCGTAAGCCAGGGTTTACAGGTTTTTCTAGCGGGGCCAATGTGTCTAACATGCTCCGATTACGCAAGCTGATGTGAATTGGATCATTTTTTGATCCAGATCCCTGATTTCGACGTAGTAGAGCTGAGATGTTGGGGAATGAATGAATGTCGTTTGATGCCTTGCCGCCGCAATCGAAACGCATCGCCGTGATCGGTGGAGGTATTTCGGGCCTGGCCGCCGCCTATATTCTGTCGCCGCGCCACAGTGTTACACTGTACGAGGCAGAGCCGCGGCTGGGCGGGCATGCCCGAACCGTTTTGGCAGGGATGCGCGGTGATCAGCCTGTTGATACCGGGTTTATCGTTTTCAACTATGCGAATTATCCGCATCTGACGCGGATGTTCGGTGACCTTGATGTGCCCGTCGTGAAAAGCGAGATGAGTTTTGGTGCCACCATCGACGACGGAAAGATCGAATATGGGTTAAAGAACCTCTCATCTGTTGTTGGCCAACGGCGAAATGCGCTCCGTCCTGGTTACCTTCGAATGCTGCGCGATATTTTTGCCTTCAACGCCAAGGCCGAAGCAGCAGCACTTGATGACAGCATGACCATCGGCGATCTGGTGGAAAAGCTGCGGCTCGGTGACTGGTTCGAACGGTACTACCTGATGCCCATTTGCGGCGCGATCTGGTCAACTCCACCCCAAGGCATACGTAATTTTCCCGCCCAGTCACTGGTTCGGTTCTTCCGCAACCACGCCTTGCTGAGCGCCACTCAACCGCATCAATGGTGGACGGTCGAGGGCGGCAGCATTGAATATGTAAGGCGACTGCAAAGCCATCTTGAACTGCTAGGTTGCAAGCTGCGCATGAGAAGCCCGGTAGACGGCGTTGAAAGAGACGGGCAGGCCGTAAAGGTCTTCGCCGACGGGATGTCCGAGCAGTATGACGAAGTCATCATGGCCTGTCATTCGGATCAGGCACTGCGCCTGTTGGCGCGACCGACGCCCGAAGAACAACGCATTCTGTCCAACATACGCTATCAAGACAACCGGGTGATCTTGCATCGTGATGTCACTCAGATGCCGCGCAGGCGGGCCTGCTGGTCAAGCTGGGTTTACAAGGCCGACACCAGATGGCCCGAA
>JAOUMG010000336.1 GCA_029881635.1 Paracoccaceae bacterium
ACCGACGGATTTCGACCCGCCAAGCCGCACAAGATCCACAGCGGCGTTGACCACGCCGTGCGGGGCCGAACCCTCGACCAGCATCTCAACTGTCGCAAGCCGCAGAATGGCGCGCAGATAGGCAGGTGGCGGTTTGCGCAAAAAAGGTTTTAGCACCGCATCCGCCCGCCCCAGATTGCGCAAGGTGACCAGCGCCAGCCGTTGCGCGCGGGCCTTTTCCTGGGGAACGAGCGCTGCCAGGGCACCACGGGTTATCTGGTCGCTTATGGGGGTCGCGCTATCAACCACCCCCAGGATCAGTGCTGCCGCCGCGGCGCGGGCGTTCGTTGGGTCGGCCATGCTTTGCCCTTTGTCTTGCCCGTGAATGCGCGGGGCGTATAACAGGTGGTGCCCCGACACAAGGAATGCCGGCCATGAACAGCACCCCCACCGATGAAATGCCCGCAGCAGCCCGGCGCGCATTGGCCGAGGCCGAAGCCCGGCGCAAGGCGGCCGGTGCGTTGAAACGCCCGGTTGAAATCGGCGGTCGCGATGGCCCGGAACCGGTGCGCTACGGAGATTGGGAAAAGAAGGGTATCGCGGTCGATTTCTGAACCTATCTGAACGATCGCCCCTTGACGATTGCATCGGGCCCGAAACGCTTGCGGATCGCATCTGTTGCCCGTTCGGCACTGGCGCGTTTGGCGGCATCGGGGTCAAGCAGATCCGGCGTCAGATCCGCCTCAGCCTCAGGTACAATATCCGACAGCCCCACCCCGATCAGCCGATAGGCATCCCGACCGCTGACATCGGCCAGCAGTTCGGACGCCTCGCGATAAAGCCTGTCGGCGGTTTGCGTGGGCTCGCGCAAGGTGTGGCGGCGGGTGATCGCGGTGAAATCGGCGCGCTTCAGCTTCAGCGTCACCGTGCGCCCGGCAAGCCCCTTGGCCTTGGCCCGGTCCGTCACCCGTTCGGCCAGCCGCCAGATATGCCCGTCCAGCAGGTCGCGGTCGGCGGTGTCTTCGTTGAATGTCGTCTCGGCCGAGATGGATTTCATCGGCTCATGCGGACTGACGCGCCGGAAATCCTCACCCCGCGCCAGATGCCAAAGGCGGTCACCCATCGTTCCGAAACGGCGGTGCAGGTCTTTGCGGTCCCACCGGGCGAGGTCGTCAAAGGTGCGGATGCCCGCGGCGTCAAGGGTGTTTTGCGTGGCCGCCCCCACGCCCCAGATCATCCGTACCGGTTTTCCTTTTAGAAAACCGGCGGTATCCGCACGGCCGATCACCGAAAACCCGCGCGGCTTGTCAAGGTCAGAGGCGACCTTGGCCAGGAACTTGTTATGCGAAAGCCCGACCGAACCCGTCAGCCCGATTTCATCCTCCATCCGCTTCAAAAGCCGTGCCAGCATCACCGCCGGTGGCGCATGGTGGAGCCGTTCGGTGCCCGTCAGGTCAAGGAACGCCTCGTCAAGCGATAGCGGTTCGACGACAGGGGTCAGGTCATCCATCATCTTGCGGATCTGCTTTGACACAGACGCGTAATGGCTGCCGCGGGGTTTGATGACCACAGCTTCGGGGCAGAGCTTCAGGGCCTGAAACATCGGCATCGCCGACCTTACACCCTTGATGCGGGCAAGGTAGCAGCAAGTCGACACGACGCCACGATGGGCACCGCCGACGATGACGGGTGTATTGGCGAGCGTGGGGTTGTCGCGTTTCTCGACCGAGGCATAGAAGGCATCGCAGTACATATGGGCGATGGTGAGGGTGAAAAGCTCGGGGTGGGACAGGATGCGGGGCGACCGGCAGACGGGACAGCGCTTCGGGGCCGGTTCCGTATCCGGTCGGGAAGCGGTCAGACAGTCGCGGCAAAGATAGGGCATGATGGCAAGTATAGGCCGGGCGGCCAGGTGTGAAAATGGGCGATTTATCGACGAATGACCCTGCCGCCTAGAGCGACAGGCCCTGCAACAGCTTCGGCATATTTCCCGACAATCCCGCCGCCTGACGCATGAAACCCCGGCGCAATCCCGGCAGGGAATTGACTGCCACCATGCCAAGGTCGCGCCCGGCGCGCAAGACAGGGTTGTCGTTTGAAAACAACCTGTTCACATTATCCATGCCCAGTGCGAGTGCGGTCGCATCAAACCGCCGCCAGCTTTGATACCGCTCAAGCACAGTCAACGCCCCGATATCTTCGCCGCGCCGCTGCGCCATGACCAGCACCTCGGCCAGGGCGCCCACATCGCGCAGACCCAGGTTCAGCCCTTGCCCCGCAATCGGATGCACCCCATGTGCCGCATCGCCCACCAGCGCCAGACGGGGGGCGACATAGCTATTGGCCAGCGTCAGGCTCAGCGGGTAGGTGAACCGCCCGCCCTCCAGCCGCAATTCACCCAGAAAATCGCCAAATCTCGGGCGCAGCACTTCCAGAAACGCCGCATCATCCAGCGCCGCGATGGTTTGGGCGTTTTCTTCCGTTTCGCTCCAGACAATCGATGACCGGTTGCCCTTCAGCGGCAGAATCGCCAGCGGACCGGAGGGCATGAAAAACTGATAGGCGGTGCCGTGATGCGGCCGCTCATGCCCGACAGCGCAAACCAGCGCTGTCTGCCCGTATCCCCATCCCGTCCGGCCGATCCCGGCGCGCGTCGCGGTGCCAGATGCGCGCCCGTCACAGCCGGCCAGCATCCGGCCGCGCAATACCCGGCCATCTGACAGGGTAACGGTGATTCCCGCGGGTGCCGGTTCCTGTTCCACCACCGTCACCCCGGAAATCAGGGTGATGCGGGGTTCCGCCTCCATCGCCGCCAGAAACGCGCTGTAAAGATGACGGTCCTCCAGCATGAAGCCCATCGGGCCTTCCTCGATCTCGGCGGAGTCGAAATGCAGGAAAAAGGGTGCGGAGCCTTCGCCGGGGCGCCCGTCGCTGGCCTTGATTTCCATGATCGGCTGGGTCTTGTCCACGACCCGCTCCCAGACCCCGATCGCCGATAAAAGCCGCTTTGACGCAATCGCCAGCGCATAGGCGCGCCCGTCGAACTCTGCCTCGGCGCGGGCGCGGGGCGCTTGCGCGTCGATTACCGTTACATCCAGACCTGACCGGGCCAGCGCCAGCGCCAGCGCCGGACCATTCAGCCCGCCGCCCGTCACAAGAATATCCGCATCATATGCCATGGGGGCAAGTATCCGCTTTGCCGCCCGCTTGTCCATGCGATCCGTTGCCGCTACCGTCACCGGCAAACAAGGGGGAAACCATGACGGACTGGCAGGAAATGAGCGCGGCTGACCTCGGGCGGGCCATTGACCGGGGCGAGGTTGATCCGGTTGACCTGACCGAAACATTCCTTGCCGCCATCAAGGCGCATGAACATACCGACCGCATCTATGCCCGCCTCACGGAACCCCGCGCGCGGGCCGAGGCCAAGGCGGCGTCAGGCCGCGCCAGGGCCGGTATGCGCCGCTCGCCCCTCGACGGGGTACCGATCTCGTGGAAGGATCTTTTCGATACGGCGGGCATTGCGACCGAATCCGGCTCGCGGCTGTTGAAGGGTCGCACCCCCGATACGGACGCGGAAGTTCTGCGCAATGCCACCGCCCAGGGGCTGGTCTGTCTGGGCAAGACCCATATGACCGAACTGGCCTTTTCCGGTCTGGGCCTGAACCCGATGACGGCAACACCCCCCAATGTGAACAACCCCGCGCTCGTGCCTGGCGGGTCATCTTCGGGTGCCGCCACCTCCGTGGCCTTCGGGCTGGCCGCAGCCGGGATCGGCTCTGATACCGGTGGATCGGTACGCATCCCGGCGGCCTGGAATGATCTTGTCGGGCTCAAAACCACCTCCGGTCGGCTATCGCTGAAAGGCGTGGTGCCGCTTTGCGCGCGTTTCGATACCGTCG
>JAOUMG010000337.1 GCA_029881635.1 Paracoccaceae bacterium
CACATTCGGCTCCGTGAAGCGCCGCTGACAGCCCGGTATAGCCGCCGCCAATTATCGCCAGATCAACCGCTGCATCGCCGTCAAAAGGAGCCTGAAAAACCGGTTCGACCGCGGTCTTGGCCCAAAGCGAAGGGTCGGAAGCGTCAGACATTTGACTAAAGCTCTTTCAGATGGTGCATCCCCTTGGGCGGAAGTGTAACCATGGGCAAGCCTGCGGGTACGGATATGATCCTTAGCACCCGCCCACCCGCTGTCAATATGCGTAGGCCCCCTGCCTACGCCACCAAAGGAACCTGCCAATGCCCGACCTCAAAACCACCGCCGCCGATATGGTCGCCGCCGCCCGTGCCCGCATTGACGAGGTTGAAACCAAAGACGCAATCGCCATGGTCGGCGACCCGGATATCGTTATCGTCGATCTGCGCGATCCGCGTGAACGCGAACGTTCAGGCTTCATCCCCGGCAGCTTTCACTGCCCGCGCGGGATGCTCGAATTCTGGGTCGACCCGCAAAGCCCTTACTTCAAGCCGATCTTCGGCGAAGACAAGAAATTCGTCTTTCACTGCGCTTCCGGCTGGCGGTCAGCGCTCAGCGTGGCAACATTGCAGGATATGGGATTCAAGGCTGCCCATCTGAAAGAGGGATATTCCACCTGGGAAAAACAGGGCGGCCCAGTGGCGTTTCCCGAAAAGAAAGGGTGATACCCGGCTTATCTGCGGGCCAGGATCATCGTCATCGCCAACAAGGTGAAGGCCGCGCCCGCACCAAATGTTCCAACGGGGCCCACCGCAACCCATAGGGCACCCCCGACCGCATTGGCCACCAACAGCGACACGCCAGTCATCAGGTTGAAAACGCCAAACGCCGTGCCCCGGTAGTCAGCCGGGGCCGCATCGGCCACTTCGGCGGCCAGCAACCCCTGGGTCAGCCCCATATGCAGTCCCCAAAACACGATGCCCGCCATCGCCGCCCAGAGGCCAGGGGCCATGGCCAGCACCAGATGCGCCACCGCCAGAACCCCAAAGCCGGTGATCAAAAGCCCCCGCTTGCCGATACGGTCAGACAACACACCCAAGGGCCAGGCCGATCCTGCATAAACCACGTTCATCACGACCAGCACGATCGGCGCAAGCGCCACCGCCAGCCCGAGATCGGCCGCACGCAGGATCAAGAACGCCTCGGACACCCGCGCCAGCGTCATGACCGCCCCGATCCCGGTAATCACCCAGAAGGGCCTGCCAAGTGCAGCAAGACTGGCCCTGTCAAGCTTCGGGCGTGCAAGCGGGGCGGCGCGGGCGGGAGGTTCGTGCACCCAGCGGATCAGGATTACAACGGCGATCAGGGCCGGCAGTGTGGCCAACAGGAATACCAGCCGGATATCGCCGCCTGAGGCCCCCATGATCGCAATCGCGATCAGCGGCCCGGCAAAGGCGCCGATCGTGTCCATCGTCTGGCGCAGGCCGTAGGCCGCACCGCGCTGACCGGTCGGGACAAGATCAGCGACCAGCGCATCACGCGGCGCCCCGCGAATGCCCTTGCCCACCCTGTCAGCAAAACGCGCGCCCAGCACCAGCCAAGGGGCAACGGCAAAGGCGAACAAGGGTTTGGTGACAGCCGATAACCCATAGCCGAGCACCGCCAGCGGCTTTCTGCGCCCGAACCGGTCTGAAAGGACGCCCGAAAATACCTTGGTAATCTGCGCCGTCGCCTCGGCCACGCCCTCGACCAGCCCGAGTATCAGGGCCGATGCGCCAAGGGTTCCGGTTAGAAACAGCGGCAAAAGCCCGTGGATCATCTCGGTCGAGACATCCATGAACAGGCTCACGAATCCCAGCGCCACGACCCCGCGCGGCATCTTTCCGGCCATTGAGGTGATCCAATTGAAAAGCCCCGGCACGATGCCGGGGCTTTGCTGTTCTCTCTCAGTCGATCTTGGGCAACAACCCATCCAGCGACGCCTTGGCATCGCCGTAGAACATCCGCGTATTTTCCTTGTAGAACAGCGGATTTTCGATCCCGGAATAGCCTGTCCCCTGCCCGCGTTTGGACACGAATACCTGTTTGGCCTTCCAGCATTCCAGCACCGGCATACCGGCGATGGGGCTGTTGGGATCTTCCTGCGCTGCAGGGTTCACGATGTCATTGGAGCCGATGACGATAGCCACATCGGTTGAGGGGAAATCTTCGTTGATTTCGTCCATTTCCAGCACGATGTCATAGGGCACCTTGGCCTCGGCCAAGAGCACGTTCATATGGCCGGGAAGGCGACCCGCGACCGGATGAATGGCAAAGCGCACGGTCTTGCCCTTGGCGCGCAGCTTGCGGGTCAACTCACTGACCGATTGCTGGGCCTGCGCCACCGCCATACCGTAGCCCGGTATGATGATCACCGAATCCGCGTCATTCAGCGCCGCTGCCACGCCATCCGCGTCGATCGCGATCTGCTCGCCCTCGATCGCCTGCGCGGGGCCGGTGGTATTGCCGAACCCGCCAAGGATCACCGAGATAAATGACCGGTTCATCGCCTTGCACATGATGTAGGAAAGGATCGCACCCGATGAGCCCACGAGCGCGCCAGTGACGATCAGAAGGTCATTGCCCAGCGAGAAGCCGATCGCCGCCGCGGCCCAGCCCGAGTAGGAGTTCAGCATCGACACCACGACCGGCATATCCGCCCCACCGATCCCCATGATCAGGTGGTAGCCGATGAAGAGGGCCGCCAGTGTCATGATGAACAGGGGCAGGAAGCCGCCGGTATTGAAGTACCAGATGAGACAGAGGACCGAGAGCGCCGCCGCACTCGCGTTCAGCATATGCCCGCCTGGCAGTTTTTCGGCCTTCGACGTCACCTTGCCGGCAAGCTTGCCGAAGGCGATGACCGAACCGGTAAAGGTCACGGCCCCGATGAAGATGCCGAGGAACAGCTCGACCCGAAGGATCGACTGTTCGACGCCGGTCTTGTGCGCCAGAACCGCAGCGAAACCTTCCAGCCCGTGCCGCGCCGTCTCATCCATGGCCAGCACATTGCCGAGTTCGAAATGGGCGTTGAAGCCGACGAAGACCGCCGCGAGGCCGACAAGCGAATGCATCGCAGCGACAAGCTGCGGCATCTCGGTCATCTGGACCTTGTTGGCGACATAGGTGCCGATGATGCCGCCACCTGCGATCAAGATGAGCGACAGCAGCCAGAGGCCCGAACCCGGACCGATCAGCGTGGCGACAACGGCCAGAGCCATGCCGACGATACCGTACCAGACCGCCCGCTTGGCGCTTTCCTGACCGGAAAGACCACCCAGCGAGAGGATGAAGAGAACTGCCGCAACGACATAGGCGGCCGTGGTGAAACCGAATTCCATCTGTGCGGCCCCCTTACGATTTCTGGAACATGGCGAGCATGCGCCGGGTGACAAGGAAACCGCCGAAGATGTTGATTCCGGCCATGAAAATCGAAAGCGCCGCCAACAGGATCACGAGGAAGGACCCCGACCCTATCTGCATCAAGGCACCCAGAATGATGATCGACGAGATTGCATTCGTGATTGCCATCAGGGGCGTGTGCAGACTGTGCGAGACGTTCCAGATTACCTGGAAGCCGACAAAGACAGCCAGCACAAAGACAATGAAGTGCTGCATGAAGCTTGCCGGTGCCACAAGGCCGACGCTCAGCAGAAGCGCGGCACCAACCGCCAGAAGCGTGACCTGGCTGCGGGTCTGCGCCTTGAACGCCGCCACTTCCTGCGCCCGCTTTTCCTCTACCGTCAGTTCGCGTGCCTTTTCCTTTGGCTTGGCCGCGGCAATGGCGGCAATCTTCGGCGGCGGCGGCGGGAAAGTGACCTTGCCCTTATGTGTAACCGTCGCGCCGCGGATAA
>JAOUMG010000339.1 GCA_029881635.1 Paracoccaceae bacterium
CGGAACCGGGCAGAAATGCACGGCTGCATCGCGTCTTATCGTTCATGAGAAAGTGCACGATGCCTTTGTTGATGGCCTGGTGAAAGCGGCCAATTCCCTGAAGGTAGGGCATGCGTTGGAAGAGGGTACACAGATTGGACCTGTGGTCAGCGAAGGGCAGTTGAAGCAGAACCTCAACTATATCGGCATCGGCAAAAGTGAAGGCGCGGAATTGGTCTGTGGCGGTGAAAAATTGGAGCGCCCGACCGAGGGATACTACATGGCACCGACGGTCTTTACCGGAACAAAGAACGACATGCGTATCAACCGTGAAGAGATGTTTGCGCCAATCACCTGTGTGATGAAGGTGGGTTCATATGATGAAGCACTCGCAATCGCTAATGACAGCGAATTCGGCCTGACCGCAGGTATCATGACCCGCAGCCTCGCTCGTGCCAGCCATTTTCGTGCGAACATGCGTGCAGGCTGCGTGATGGTGAATTTGCCGACAGCAGGGACCGACTACCATGTGCCTTTTGGTGGACGTGGATCATCCTCCTTCGGCCCGCGCGAGCAGGGATCTTATGCGGCCGAATTCTACACCACAGTGAAGACCGCATATGTCGCGGCGGGCAGCCCGGAATGAACCCGCTGATTGATGGGCTGCAATATGCGAACTGGTCGGAAAAGATTTTCCGCCAGATGCGGGCGGGCAAGGTCGATGCGGTGCATGTCACGATCACCTATCACGAAACCTTTCGCGAAACGGTCTTGCAGATCGAACGCTGGAACCGGTGGTTTGAGAGATTTCCGGATCTGATTTTTCAGGGCTTTTCCGCTGACGATGTTCAAAAAGCCCGCGAAACAAACCGCACGGCGATTTTCTTCGGTTCGCAAAACCCGTCGATGATTGAAGATGATATCGGGCTGGTGGAAGTGCTTCACCGGCTTGGCCTGCGTTTCATGCAATTGACCTACAACAACCAATCCCTGCTCGCGACAGGCTGTTATGAAGCGGACGACACCGGCCTGACGCGTATGGGTAGGGAAGTGGTGGCCGAGATGAACAGGGTTGGAATGGTCGTCGATATGAGCCATTCGGGCGAACGGTCAACCTTGGAGGCGATTGAACATTCGTCCCGTCCGATCGCAATTACACATGCGAACCCCCATAGCTGGCATCCGGCATTGCGCAACAAATCTGATACCGTGATGAAGGCTTTGGCTGAAAGCGGCGGAATGTTGGGGTTTTCGGTTTACCCGCATCACCTAAAGGGGGGCGGGGCCTGCACCTCCGGCGAGTTTTGCAGGATGATCGCACAAACGGCGGATCTGATCGGGGTAGAGAATATCGGTATCGGCACCGACCTGTGTCAGGATCAACCAGACAGCGTTGTCGAATGGATGCGTGTCGGGCGGTGGACCAAAAAGGTCGACTATGGCGAAGGAAGCGCGGCCGCGCCCGGCTTCCCGCCAATGCCCGACTGGTTCAACGATAACCGTGATTTCGGTAATATTTCGGAAGGGCTGAAAGCCGTGGGCATGTCTGAGAAAGAGGTCGCTGCGGTCATGGGCGGAAACTGGCTGCGTTTCTTTGGCTCAGGCTTTGGTCCATTGTTGAATCGATAAGCCGGATGCGTCATTGGCTAGAACGGCACGGGTGACAGCAGGGCGGATGTGAATGACCGGGCTCCGGCGGAATTGCCAGAACGGGCCCGGAAACAGGGAGGATCAGATGGCGCGCGGATCGGCAGAACAGCAGATGGATCTGGCTGCGTTTCGGCGTGACCCTGCGACCGTCATGCGGCTTGACCGTATGGGCAGCGCCCATCCGACAAGGCTGTCATTCTTGCGGGTTCTCTTGCGTCGGCTGAAAGATGAAAACTGGAAGTTCGACCGCCCGGTCTGGACAATAGATGCCAAGGGGGTCGGACGGGCGGTTTACCGTGCCATCGGGCCCGAACGCACATATTCCCTGGTTGCCTTCGCCCATGATTTGCCTGCCGAAATGCGGTCAGATAGGGTGATTGCAACCGCGTGGGACGCCACGTTCACCCTGTTCGACGGGACCCCATCAGATGCCGATCTGGATCGCTTGCAAGCCAATGTTCCTTTGCAAGAAGCGGGCCGCATCAGCCCGAAAGAACTTTCGTTGAGCCGGGCCAACCGTTCGGTGCGGCTGTTCGAACACGTTGTCGGCAGGCTGGCCGAAGGGCGGCAGCCCGATACGGAAGAGCTGGACGCCGTTGGCTATCTGATGCGAACGACGGCGGTTTATGGATCAGGAAAATTTGGCGCAGCGGACAGGTCCGTTCTCCAAAACCGCGCCGAGGCACGTGGGCCGTTTCAGATCGAGATGCTGTCTGTCTGGTTGACCCGTGCATTCACAGTGGATCTGGTTGAACATCTGGCAGCGGGACGCGGGGGTAAGGCAGCGGTCAAGATGGCCCCCGAACTGCGGCTCAGGATTGGGGTGGGCAACTCGACCGGTCTTGGCATGGCGCCATTCCTTATCCGCCATCCGGTGTTGTTGAATAACTGGATGATGGCGCGGGAAGAAGCGCTATGCCGCGTCCGATCCCAGAAATCTGCGCTCCCCGAGGCTATTGCGGGTTTGCACGTGGCGCTGGCCAATGCGCAGCGCACCTATGAAACTTGGCGTAGCACCCACCCTATCCAGGTCCGCAAGCTGGAGGAACTTGGGCGCGATTTGCAGGCTATTCGAAGCTGCTTGGAGGCCTGGCCGGGCCAGGAGGCGTATCCTTGGGACATGCTTTGGCGTTGGGGTGAAAGCTCACTTTCCCTCGAAGGTCAGGAAATGCTGCTGTCTCTGATCTTGGAACCGCATGGTGAACTGGTCGACGGTCTGGCTGACTGTATGGATGCCGATGAAGGTGCGTCATTTCACATCGATGGATCAATGCCGCTGGGTCAGGTCCGCCGTGTCCTGCAGAAGGAATATGATTGGGCGCTGGCGGTCGATTATGATGACCCAGACGCCATTGCGCGGTTCTGGTACGTGTCAGAAGAAAAGCTGGAACCGCGATTGGGCGAGAGATTTTCGGAGACGGGTGGATCACTAGAAATGCCGCTCTGCATTGGCCGCTTGGCCGCGGAAATGGCGCGCGATGTGTCGGAATGGCAGGGCGAAGACACGCTAGCGGCATTTCTGCTGGCCCATCCCGAACACCGTTTCATGGCGCGGCGGTTACAAGTGATTATCCGGCATCCTTTTGCCGAAGTTCGCGATAATCTGATCGCAGCCAACATGTTGCCGATTGATTTGTTGCGCTGCAAACTGGCCTTTTTCGGTGCAAGCCATTTTGATCCCCGGTCAGACAGGTGGGTGCGTATCTGTTTGTTTCAATATGCACCTTACCCGCAGGATCTGATGGCCGGAGAGTCGTCATGACACCTGACAAGACCACGGCGAATGATGGACCCAAAATGGTGCTTTCCTTGCCCGAAGTTGAAGCGCTTTGCATCAAAGCGGCGCGTGGTGCAGGCTATAGCTGGGGAATGGCCGAGGAGGCCGGTTATGCCGCGCGCTGGCTTGCGGCAAGAGGGCTACCTGGTCCGGATATTCTGCAATCTCATCTGGCAGAATTTGACAACAAAGCTTGGGCTAGTGTTGCGCCACTTACCGGCGAAACCTGGTGCAGCCCGTCAGGGACAAACCTGTGCCCGCTGGCGACAGGAAGCGCCCTTGCTGATCGCGCAACACTCGCCGGTCACGTCTATCCAAAGATTGAGGGTACGGCTTGCCCGGTATTGCTGCTGCCTTTCATCGACCGAATAGCAAAAGCTCAGCAAGTTGTTCTGAGCGTCCGCTGGGATCGGTGCGTGGTTAACGTTGGTGCCGATGGGTG